>JAJDCM010000024.1 GCA_029260825.1 Planctomycetota bacterium
CGAGATCGCAACCATCGTCACTCCCGACACGATCCTCGCCTGGCATCGAAAACTCATCGCGGCCAAATGGACGTACCCAAGCAAGCAAAGAATCGGGCGACCCGGGCTCATGAAAGAGATTCGCTCCCTCATCGTCCAGATGGCGACAGATAACTCGAGCTGGGGATATTGTCGAATTCAAGGGTCACTCAAACACCTCGGTCACCACGTCGCTCGCAGCACGATCGCGAAGACCCTCAAGGAGCACGGCATCAAACCGGCACCCGAACGCCCCACCACTTGGCGCACCTTCTTGAAAGCTCACCGAGACGTCATCGTCGGGGCAGACTTCTTCACGACAGAGGTATGGACTGCACGCGGCCTCACCACCTTCTACACCCTCTTCGTCGTGGACATCGCAACCCGCGCTATCCACATCGCGGGGACGACAACGAATCCAGACGCGGCCTTCATGGCTCAGGTTGCACGAAACCTCACCGATTGCCAAGACGGTTTCCTTCTCGGGAAGAAGTACGTGATCCTCGACAGGGACTCGAAATTCACCGATGAGTTCAAGGCCATCCTCAAAGACTCTGGCATCAAAACAGTTCGGATTTGCTACCAAGCTCCCAACATGAACGCATTCGCCGAACGCTGGGTTCGCTCAGCCAAAATGGAGACCCTGAATCGAATGGTTTTCGTCGGTGAACAATCCCTTCGACGAGCCCTTTTGGAATTCTGCGACCATTATCATTCCGAACGCCCGCACCAAGGCCTCGACAACAACTTGATCCGTGGGTGTGGATCCTCCGACACAGGCGAGATCGGTGTCAATGAAAGACTCGGCGGAATGTTGAAATACTACTATCGTTCCGCTGCTTGACCGCGCACTCGATCTTTCAAATCTCGCCCCCCCCCGCTCACGGGCCATTCCATACCCACAGGCCCTTCTCCCTCTAACGGTGGTCGAGCGAGTCTATCCCTCGCGCCAAACTCCGTCGTCTTTCGCACATCGAGATCGCCCAAAACCGGCACGCAGTTCCTTTCTAGCACCAAATCGCCGCCGATCGACTTTTCGGATACTACGGGGAAAAGCCGAATGAAGCCGTGCTTCTTTGGTCGGGCTACCTACATTCCGCACGCATCAACCAGGCTCTGTTCAATGATATTCGCAGACCGTTTCTCGATGCGTTTGATCACACCAAGGTCCTAGGTGAGTCCGTCCGGAGTCTCTGCGGTCTCCTCGTGTGCGTCGCCATCGACAATGATGGAGCCCTAGGCCAACAGGAGATTCGCGAATGCCTTTGGAAGTTGGATGCCGACGGTCGATCGTACGCCGCATGGGATCTGGCAAAGAGACTGCAGGCCGCTGGAAAGGATAGCGCCCCCAACCTCTGGAGAGAGAAAGTTGGGCCCTTCATTTCGAGCTCGTGGCCAAGAGCCCAGAACATCCTCTCAGAAGGCTCGACGACCGATCACTTAGCCTGGGCTGCATTGTCTGCTGGCGATGCTTTTCCCGACGCTGTCCGGGTCTTGTGCAAGACGGGCTTTAGAGTCGGACTCGAGCGATCGATTCTGATTCACCGTATGTCCGACAAGGATTACGCCGTCGTAAATAGGTTCCCCAAAGATGCAGTGAGTCTCCTTCACAGCCTTCTACCCAACAAGCGAGAAATCATTAGCGCCCCAGGCCATCTTTGGTCCCTGCGCGAACTTGGGTCTCTCCTTGACCGCATCCAAAGCGTCGACGCTCGCGTCGCGGGTAGCTCCGAGTTTCGATCACTTCGTGAGCGTGCTGAGGCGGCCCAATAGAAGGCCAAGATCCACAACAACGATAAGACCGGACTTCGAAGATCCGAGATGGCAAAGCTAACGTGGGCTGACGTTGACTTGGAAGGCCGGTCCATCCTAGTAAGGATCGGCACGGGGAAGGCGCTGAGAGACGATTTGATCCCGCTCCATGACCAGGTGGTTCGCGTGCTGCAGGAGATTCGACCTCCGCATCCGATGCCGACCTCGCGGGTGTTCTGGTCGATGCCGACCATCAAGTCCTTCTACGGTGATTTGGAACGGGCGAGGGAAAGTTGGATATCGGAGGGCAATCCCGAGTCGTCCGACTACCTGGCCAAGAGGGATTCGGCTGGGAGGTGGGTCGATTTCCATTCGCTCCGAAAAACCTTCTGTACCGCCCTCGTCCGGGCCAACGTCTCGCCCCAGACCTCCCGGGAGATCATGAGGCACGCGGACGTGAGAACCACGATGACGCACTACGTGGACCTGAGGTTGCGGGATCTCGCCGCCGCGATCGGTGGAGTGCCCGACCTCAAAGAGATTGATTTTCCCGGGAGTGGTCGCGTCGAATCGCACCTCGCCAGAAACTCGCAAGAACTCCCCGAATCAGCTTGAGAATCTCCCGCGGCGTTGCGAATGTGGGCTCGGAAAACAAAGCAGCCCGCTTCGCAAGAACGCTCCACAGGGATCACTCAACAACCAGATCGCCTCTCCCCTCGGCTAAGAATCGATCTAGTCTCATTCTCGAGCTCTCCGAATCGCCTCGCTCCCTTACGTCATCCTTCTCGAGAAGACTCCGAATTACGACGCCGTGCAATTGAAAATTGAAGGCAACCGCCACTTTTGTTTTGCTAAAAGGATTCGGCGGATTGTAAATACTATGATCGTTTGAATCCGACGTAGGCGACACTCGAAAGAGGGATGTATGCGCTGTCAACCCTGTGGAGGCACTGGAAACGCTTGGGGCCTTCGGGGCAATCTTTGCCCACTTTGCAAAGGAGATTCTGAAATCCCCGACCCGCCTCCGGGAGCACGAACTTGCAATCCCTGCGGCGGCACCGGCCTCCTGAATGGGCTCGCCGGAAACCTATGCTCGCGTTGTGGAGGAAAAGCCTACATTGTACCGCCCGCGATCAAAACAGAATCATCGATGCCAACCTTAGCCGGTTTTCACAAAGCGGTGATAGACCACGCTCTCGAACTCTACCGTCAAGGAGAATACGCACTTTCGACACTTGAAGCAGCAAAAGCGTATAACAACTCGGTAAAAAATAAGACACAGAGCAATAAAGATGGACAAGACCTAATGTTTTCTGCCTGGAGCATTGACGCCGGAGGACTGCTGCTTCCATCGAAAGGAAGTCCAGACACTACCAAGAGCTTTCAAGAAGGGATCAAGTTCCTCTCGGCTGGCGTGATGCGAGCCATTAGAAATCCGGGAGCACACGAGCCAGCGCAGGGAAGCGGCATGACTCGGGAAGAATGCCGAGAGGTTCTCGGTCTGATTTCATTCCTTTTTCGTCAGCTAGATCGTGCATCCCCGCGCTAGAAACGCTCCCCCCGCACCATCTCCAGCACATCCCCGCAAAATTCCCCGCAGTCACGGTGCGGGTTGCCCAGAACCCGGCTAGGGCATATCATGTCGTCCAGGATGCCCACGATCGACCGAAAGACGGGTACTCGGAACTAGCCTCTTGTGGCCATCCTACCTAATGGCCATGGAGTCAACGGCTAGGAATGATTGGTAAACCCCATGTCAATTTCTGAACCTGCTGCCTCCGCACTTCGGGCCTGCCGTGGTCTTTCTGGGCTGCGCATTGCCCGGGTAGTTTATCGCGAAATCAAGTACGAAACGAACACGCCCGCTTACCGCGAAACAGACCACCATTCTCTCGACTATGGCCTTGAGCTTCATCTTGAGTCGGGCGAGGTTGTTTCCTACACATGGAAATGGCCGCCGTGCTATTACCTTGGCATCACCAGTGGCGACCTTTCCTTGGAACTTTCCGGCGAGCATGCCATATGGGACGTCACAAATGAACAAGAGTGGTCCACTCTCATTGGCCGGGAGATCCTCGGGGCATGTCTGGACTGGTTTCAAGATGCCGAGACAGAGGGTGATTATCCGTTTACCGCCAAGTTGAACATTGCGTCAGGGAGTTCGGTGTACTTCACTCTCGGGGTGGCAGACCAAGGGGACGATCAACTCGCGGTGTTCTTTTCAGATGGTGCTGCGCGTGCACATGGACGGTTTATCGATGCATCCGGCCCTCGCCGACTACCGCTTTGACGAACGCGTTCAAGGGCCGCCAGCCCCCGCTACCCCCCAGCACCATCTCCAGCACATCCCCGCAGAATTCCCGAAGGTACTCCGACTACGGTAGCTGATCTCCGAATGCATGCGAACATATCAAAACAGATATAACAGCA
>JAJDCM010000231.1 GCA_029260825.1 Planctomycetota bacterium
ATGACAAAGACGCCCCGGTCGACCTCTTTTCAAGGCAGATCACCACAGAAGGCCCAAGCCTCCTCTCGGACCTGGGCTCGATCCTTTTGAACATTGCCGATGTATTGAAGCTCGAGCTCAGTCCGGAAGAGGCGGAGCGACTCACCGACTTCACCACCAAGAACCCGGCCGCCTTCTTTTCCTATCTCACGGCTCTCACCGACCACGAAGATTCCAAGACTCGCCTCGCCGGATTGGACCAGGCACTCAAGGTAGATCCGGGCTTCGAAGAAGCGGCGGTATCCGTGGCACGGCTTCATTTGCAGGAAGGGAATACCGAGGAGGCCGAGTCCATTCTGAAGAGCTGCCTCGACCATCGACCGAACTCGGCGAAGTGCCACCATGTCCTGGGTCTCCTCTGGGAAAGCCAGGGACACCTTGAGCAGGCCAAGGGAGCCTACACCGCGATGGTGGGCTTGCTACCCACGTCGGACCTGGCTCATTTTCACCTGGGATCGGTTGCGCTCGGAGAAGGAAAGAACGCCGAAGCGAAGGATCATCTCTCCCGAGTGGTTGCGTCTCGACCGGATCATCATCTGGCGTGGGAGAATCTCGCGGTTGCCTTCTCTCGCCTGAACGAGCTGAATGAGGCGGCAACTTGCCTGCTCAAGAGCCACGAGCTCCAGCCCGATTCTGTCCAGACCGTGACCAACCTGGGCAAAGTGTTCATGGCCCGGGGAGACAAGGAAGAGGGCACCAAGTGGTTTCGAAAAGGACTGGCCCTGGATCCCAGCAATCCTGTCCTTCTGGCGTCCCTTGGCCTCTCTCTCGCCGATCAAGAACCGGATGAAGCGGCCGGAATCCTGATCAAGGCCATGGAAGACCACAAGGGTGAAAAAAGGGCTCAACTTGCCATGGAGCTGGCATCGGTCCATGCCCGCAGCCTCGCCATGGAAAAAGCCGAGGCCGCCCTGATCGAAGCCGAGAACAATGGAACCTCAAAGATTCGGGACGAAGCCAGAAGTCGCCTCGAGGAGATCCGCGACCCGAAGCGGAGAAGAGTGCTGGAGCGAAGAATCCTCACCGAGCGCTTCTTCATCGGGGACTCGGAACAAGATCAGGCCAGTAACGCCATTTCCCACCTCACCGAGCTATCGACTCGATTCCCCGACCGTCCGGAAGTCTTCTTCTGTCTTGGCCTGGCTCACCGCAAATGCAACGCTCTGGATTTTGCGGTGCCCGCCTATCGACGGACCCTGGAGATTGATCCCAACCATGTGGATGCTCTGACGGAGCTTGGCGTCATCCTGGGACAGATGGGACAGATGGACGAAAGCCTGGAATGCGCTCAGAGAGCGATCGAGCTCGAGCCTGACTCGGCAGCCATGATCTGCAATGTGGGTGCAGCCCATTTACGGCGCAACGAGACCGACGAAGCCGCCTACTACTTTTCCGAGGCCAAAGCCCTTGATCCGGATGATCCGATCATCCAAAACTGCCTGGAAGCGCTGAAGCTACGAAAAGGCGGAGAAGATATCCGGCTCCAGTAAGCACGACAAACCCCTTCCACCAGGCGGAAGGGGTGTTTTGTCGACAATTCAAGAATCAAAAGCAGATCTTGGCCCGGACATTCGAATATCCGGGCGAAGAAAACTCTCAGAAGCCGAGGGCTTCTTTTCGCTCTTGGGCACCCGGGAGTGCATCTTCAGATTCCGCGATCACCGGCAGTTCGAGGCACTTATCGGCGTTGATCTGGGTCCACTTCTCCTGGCCTTCCGGGACATCATCCTCGGCGAAAATGGCCTGAACGGGACATTCCGGGATGCAGGCTCCACAATCGATGCACTCTTCTGGATCGATATAGAGCATCTCGTCATCGGCATGAAAACAGTCCACGGGACACACGGCAACACAGTCCGTGAAGCGGCACATATGACAATTTTCGATCACTACGTGGGTCATCAGTCCTGCCTTCCTTCTTCCTTTAGAGCAACGTTCGCTGCCTATCAGGATGCCCGAAAAAGGGAACTCCCAACAGCGTTGGATTCGGTTCCTCCCGAACCCAGGGAGGAAGTCTAGATAAGGGAATACCGACGGTCAAGACATCGGTTTATGAAAATCAAAACCATGAATTAGTCGGCCGAATCGACCTTTCGACCTTCTTCGGGAGCCACGGCTCCATCACCGGCCTCGAGCCCGTTTTCCGTGGGACTGCCGGAGAGCAGGCTCTGGAACGTAGCGCTATCCAGGGTCTCCTTTTCCAGGAGCACCTGGGTTACTTTCTCGAGCTCGCTTCGGTTCCGGGTCAGAATGCCCTTTGCCTCGGTAAAGGCATCATCGAGAATTCTCCTGACCTCTAGATCCACCGCATGACTCGTCTCCTCACTACAGTCGCTCGTTCCTCCCCCCCCTGGGCCAAGGAACGGATCCTCGATCCTGGCACAGTGGATGAGCCCGACCTTATCGCTCATGCCGTAGACACACACCATCTGGCGGGCCAGCTTGGTAGCCCGATCCAGGTCATTCTCTGCCCCGGTCGAAACTTCCTCAAAAATGACGTCCTCGGCGGCCCGGCCCCCCAGGAGGCCCTTGATCCGATCCATGAGTTCGGATCGGGTCATCAGGTAGCGATCTTCCGTTGGAACCTGGAGGGTGTAGCCAAGAGCGGCTCGACCGCGAGGGACAATCGTGATCTTGTGGACCGGATCAGCATGGTCACTATGGACAGCAACAAGAGCGTGACCGACCTCGTGATAGGCCACCCTCCTCTTTTCGTCCTCGTTGAGCCGGCGACTCTTCCGTTCCGGGCCGGCCACGACCTTCTCGATCGCTTCCTCCAGATGAGAATGACCGATTTGCGTGTCGCCAAGCCGGGCGGCCAGAAGGGCGGCTTCGTTCACCGCGTTGGCCAGATCGGCCCCGCTGAACCCCGGAGTCGTCTGGGCAATCTTCTTGAAATCCACGGTGGAATCGAGAGGCTTTCCCTTGGAGTGGACCTTGAGAATCGCCTCGCGACCCTGAACATCCGGTGCATCAACGACCACCTGACGATCAAATCGGCCCGGCCTCAAGAGCGCTCGATCTAGTACATCCGGACGGTTCGTTGCCGCAAGGATGATGACACCCGCATTGGTTTCAAACCCATCCATCTCCGCCAGGAGCTGATTCAGCGTCTGTTCCCGCTCATCGTTGACGGCGCCCATATGAACACCACGCTGACGCCCGATGGCATCGACTTCATCGATAAAGATGATGCAGGGTGCCTTTTGCTTGGCCTGCTCGAAGAGATCTCGCACCCGGGCGGCGCCCACCCCGACAAACATCTCGACGAAATCGCTTCCGCTCATACTGAAAAACGGAACATCCGCCTCGCCCGCCACCGCCCGAGCAATCAGAGTCTTTCCCGTTCCTGGCGGCCCGACAAGAAGGACGCCCTTGGGGATCTTGGCTCCCAGGACAAGGTAACGGCTCGGATCATCCAAAAAGCTCACAACCTCCTGGAGCTCGGCTTTGGCTTCATCGCATCCGGCCACGTCATCGAAGGTGACCCCGGTCTTCTTGTCGACCGAGATCCTCGCCTTACTCTTCCCGAAGCTCAGGACCTTTTGCCCCATTCCCCCCATGCGCCTTGCGATAAACACCCAGAGAAGAATCAGAAGCCCAATGGGCACGATCCACGCCCAGATAATCGAGGAGAGTAGGCTCGGTCGGGAACCCTCGAAATCAGTTCCCATTGTGCGCAGGTCATCGACCAGCGTCTTGTCGTCCACCGGTATGGTTCGAAATTCGAAACGTTCAAGAGGCAACGGTTCGGCCTTCCTGCCCTCCTCCCCGGCTGACAAGGTCCGGTCCGCCATCCGATCTGCTACCGACCGAGGCCTTTCCTTTCCTTCTTCGATCTTGATGGGAAGCGGCGGAAGGGTGGGGTCGATCTCTCCGGTGATCTCATTTTCCTTGATCACACAGCTCACGACCTGGCCTTGATCCACGTAGTTTCGAAACTCGCTGTAGGAAATCGAGCGTACGACCATCTCCATGACCGCATCTTGCCACAGCCAGAGCAGCACCAGCCCCAGGCCAACGTAGAGGAACATCATCCGGGGAAGCGGGACCTTCTTTTCCTGCTTCTTGTCCGGATCGCGCCCGTCCCTTTCATCTCGATTCGACGAGCTCATGTTTTCGAACCTCCTCGAATCGCTCTCTTACCGCAAATCATATTGCCCCAACTTTCGGTGAAGGGTTCTGAGTCCAATCCCCAGCAACTGGGCAGTAAGCCTTCGATTACCGCCGGTTTTTTCCAGAGTCTGGTAAATCGCGACCCTCTCAATCTCAGCCATCGTCATTCCAGCAAGGGACCTTGGGCCCTGAACCGGTTTTTGAGGCCGAAGAATCGGCTCCGGCAGGTCCGGAACGTCTAGAACAATATTACGGCCCATCAGGATCATCTGTTCGAGACAACTTCTCAATTGTCTTACGTTTCCAGGCCATTCAAAGGCCTGGAGATATCCGAGGGCACCTCGGGTAATTTCCGGTTCTGGGCGCTCATTTTCCCGAGCGATCTCGGTCATCAGGAGCTGAACCAGCCCGCATAGATCCTCTCGGCGCTCTCGAAGCGGAGGAATTCGGAGGAGAATGCCCGAAAGCGCAAAATGGAGGTCCCGACTGAAACTGCCCTGCTGAACCAGCTCGGAGAGATCCTTGCTGGTTGTAGCAATGATACGAACATCAGCAACAACCTCTTTTGAGCTTCCCACGGGACAATAACGACGGGTCTCGAGCAAGCGCAAGAGCCCGGCCTGAAAATTCCGGGGAAGAGCGTCGACCTCTTCCAGAAAGAGGGTTCCGGATCTGGCTTGTCGGATCTTTCCCGGATGACCGGGGCGGTCTCCGGCCTCCTGGCCAAAAAGTTCGAGTTCTCCGATGCCGGGAGGAAGCGCCTCACAGTGAAAGGGGACGAAGGGCCCCAGATGGCGTGCGTTATTCTGGTGAAGGATCCGGGCGATGCGCTCCGTCTCGGTACCGCTCTCGCCCTCGATAAGGATGGTGGCCTGGGTGTCGGCCACGTGTCGAATTCGATCGACCAGATTCCGCATGGGACGACTCGTCCCCACGAGACTTCGAAACCCAAAGCGCTCTCCCAGCTGGCTTCGAACCTGATGGACCAGGGAAGACATCTCCGTCAGCTGGGCAGCGTGGCGAAGCAGATGCACGAGGCGACGCGGGTGAATCGGCCAGCGCAAGATCTCGAACACCCCGGCCTCAAGAGCCTCCTGCTCGTCTTGCGAACGATCTCCGGCAATCGTGAAGATGAAAGGAATCCCCTGGTGGCTCTCCTTCAGGTGTACCCCGTCTCGAGCCCTCAAATGATAGGCGCAGACAACGGCGCAAACCTCTCCGGTGAGCGCTCGCTCCGCCTGCTCTGTCGATTCGGCCAGGAGCACATCAAAGCCATCTCGATGAAGCCATCGGGTGAGGTCTTCACGCTGCTGGGCATCCTCGTCAACGATGAGCACTCGACGAACCATGATGAATCTCGCCATCCTCCGGGGGGAAACAGTCCATTCACACCACGGATTTTGAACCAATTGTGACTTCAGAAGCAAGCAACATCACCCCGATCGATCGATCGATGGGCGGGCGTGGAAGCCACGCCCACCGATCGATGCCAGGCCGAGGAATCGTCAAGCTCCGTCAACCGTTATCTTGAGCGGCCGGGCCTCATCCTTCTTTGGCAACGAAACCCGGAGAACCCCGGATTCCAGTTTTGCCTGGATGGCAGCCGTATCGAGCGCATTCCCCACACGAAACCGTCGGACATAAACCCCACGTCCAAACTCCTGAAGAAGAAACCCAGACCCGGGAGCCTCTTCTTTTCCAGAGCCGGCGCGGATGGTCAAAATACCCTGATCCACGTCAACCTGGACCTCATCCGCCTGGACTCCCGGCACATTCACAAGAATCTGAAGGTCTTGTGGGGTCTCGAGAATGTCCACTGGGGGCTCGAAAGTACGAGCCTTCTTCACTTCACTGGCACCATCGCAAGATGCGGGCGACACGCAGGTTGGTTTTGAAAGCTGATTCACGAATCTATCCTCCATGAGTTCTTGCTTGAAAATGATTTAGCTTGGTTTCACTTCAATCCGAAGCGGCTTCTCTTCATCCGCCTTGGGTAGAGTCACGGTGAGGATTCCGCTCTCGAGTCGAGCCCGGATCTTCTTGGCCTTCACCCTGCACGGAAGCGAAAGAGTCCGATCAAATGATGTCGATCCCCGTTCACGCCGGATGAGTTTTGTCCCTTCCGTCACTTCTTCCACCTCTTGTTTCTGGTTTCCGGTCAACGTCAGCCGGTTACCGAGAATGGAGACGTCCAGGTCCGAGAGAAGGAAGCCAGGCACTTCAACCTGTGCCACCAACGAATCGTTCTCTTCCCACAGATTTACTGCCGGACCGGGCTTGGTAGCCAAAGCTCCCCCCCAGAACGACCCGAACAAGCGATCCATCTCCCGCTCCAGGTTCTGACCCCTCGCCGTTTGTTCCCATGCTCGTAACATAATTATGACTCCTTTCCTGCATAATCGGCCCAGAGATACAGATCAAAAGGCCATATTGACAGCAACTTCATCAATCAGTGCAATTATGACACACATCACTATAAGCACATTCGGTGCCAAACAGGGATCATTCTCGTGAATAATCATAAGAACATACATAATAATGCCTTAAGGAAATCAGGTGAGTCCAATCCTGAATAGTGCCATTATGACACGAGTGGCAAGAGCAGTCAAAGTGGCAGGCAGTCCGGAAAACGGGATTCGTGATCACCGAGCGCAGGAACCCTGGCTGATCCCACACGCTTCTTCTCACGAGCACGACGGGGAGTTATAAAAGTTGGCTCAATAAAGATTTGATCAAGAGACAGCGGTCTGCCAGATCGACGGAATCATCAACCCCCAAAAACCCCCGACATGCAGGATCCCATGAAGAACGAGAAATCAACGCTTGAAGCCGGAAACGTCGAGTCCTCGGTTTTGGAACGATATTCGGCGGCCTCTGAAAAGCGAGAAGAGGCCCTTTGTTGCCCGATCCAATACGATCCAACCCTTCTCAAGATCATCCCCCAGGAAGTCATCGAGAAAGACTATGGATGCGGCGATCCGACCCGACATATTCACGAAGGCGAAACCGTTCTCGATCTTGGCTCCGGAGGCGGCAAGGCCTGCTTCATTGCCACCCAGGTCGTGGGAAGTACCGGTCGTGTCATCGGGGTTGATTTCAACGACGACATGCTCGCGCTTTCCCGAAAGCACAGACCTGAAGTCGCCAAGCGAGTGGGTCATGACAACATCGAAATCTACAAAGGGAAGCTCCAGGATCTTCGCCTCGACCGCGATCGGGTTGATGCCTACCTGAGTGAAAATCCAGTCGACAGCGAGAAGAGCTATCAAAAGTTCGAGGCCTTTCTTCAAGACTTGAAAGACAAGACCCCGATGATCCCGGACGGGACCATCGACGTGGTCATCAGCAACTGCGTCCTGAACCTCGTGAACCCTGAAGAAAAAGCAAAGCTCTTTACCGAGATCCATCGGGTCCTGAAAGAAGGTGGTAGGGCCGTCATTTCCGACATCGTCAGTGATGAGATCGTCCCCGCGCACCTGCAAGCCGACCCGGAACTCTGGAGCGGTTGCATCTCCGGCGCCTTCGAAGAAACCCAGTTCATTCGCGAGTTTGAAGAAGCCGGCTTCTGGGGCGTTACCGTCGCCGAACGAGACAAGACTCCCTGGCAGACCATCGAAGGAATCGAATTCCGCAGCATGACCCTCATCGCGTGCAAGGGCCGAACCGGCCCCTGCCTCGAACACAAACAAGCGGTCATGTACAAGGGCCCCTTTAACACCGTGATGGATGACGACGGACATGTACTCCCCCGCGGGAAGAAGGTCGCAGTGTGCGGAAGAACCTTTGAAATGTACTCACAAGAGCCATATCGAGATCATCTGGAGCTCCTCAGCCCTCGCGAGCCGGTTGCACCGGAAACGGCCGAGCCATTCCCCTGCACCGATGAGGTGCTCCTCCGAGATCCACGAGAACTGAAGGGCGAGGACTACGGCCTGACAAGTGATCCGGCAAACAGCGAGCGTTGTAGCCCTGACTCCGGTTGCTGCTAGTGGGGTGAGTTATCGCTCCGGCGCCAAAGGAAACTTCAAGCAAACAAAGGAAACCGTGAGCCGAACCGGCAATGACGGCATTTCGGTCGTGATCCCCACGCTCAACGAGGAGCGTTATCTCAACGAAACTCTCGAGCGCGTGACGAACGAACCCGGCATCGAGGTCATCGTCGTCGATGGAGGGAGCGTCGATGAGACCCCTGTCATCGCCGAGAACTGGGGAGCAAGGGTCATCCATTCTGCCCCGGGTCGAGCACGGCAGATGAACAACGGGGCAAGCGAAGCGAAGGGAGCAATTGTCCTCTTCCTTCATGCGGACACGTTCCTCCCGAAAGACTGGCCCACCAGCGTTCGTGAAGTTGTGTCCCGATCGAATACCAGTCTGGGATCGTTCCTCCACACCTTCGATGACGCCTCACTCTGGCACCGATTTATTTCTCTGACGGTCAATCTTCGAAGCTGGATCTTTCGCCTCCCCTACGGAGACCAGGCCCTCTTCCTCCCCAGAAAAACCTGGGACCAACTCAAAGGGTATCAAGAATTACCGATCCTTGAGGAACTGGACCTCATCCGGCGAGCGAAAAAACTAGGACGGATCCGCTTTTCGAGCAAGAAGGTAACCACTTCGGCACGCCGTGGAAGGCGCCAGGGAGAGCTTCGAACCACGATCGCCAACGATATCCTGCTCATCGGTTTTGCCCTTCACATTCATCCCCGGCGACTTCTCCCTGTTTATCGCTGGGTAACCCGCTCCCACAAAAAACCCCAGATGCAGCCGGGGGCATCGAAGCTCCGATGTCGGAACGGACCTGTTGATCTGGTTTCCGAGGACTCGACAAAATAGCCCGCACGATTCTTGAATCATGCGGGCCAGTAATTCCCCAGGCTTTCCGCTCCGTTTCTCTCGATCAGACGTCGGAACGGACGGTCATGGCAAGAACGAGCGGCTCGGTTGCACCACCTCCCGCGGGGGCAAGGCCCACGACAACCAGATGACCGATGGGCATGTTCACGGTGGTGCGAAGAGTGGCCCGGCCGCTCTGTTGTTGGTCCGAAGGGTTACTGAGCACCATCTCAGCATTGATCGCGATCTCTACCGAGCTTCCCGCGGTCATGCGAACGCTTCCCGTTAGCCTCAGGTTCCCCCTCTTGAAGAAGCCCTGGCTCTCGAACTGCTGGCCTTCGACCGTTCGCACCGAGGCTCTCCCCAGAATTCCGTATTCTTTGAGTCCCAAATCGGAAAGCTCCTTCAATACTTTCTCCGACTGAGGAACCGCGGTTTGGGACCCATCAGAGCCAAGAACCAGGAACTGCAAAGTCAGGCTTCCTCTCGGTAGATCCAGTTCACGCAAGATTGAACGAGCTCGTTCGATGCCGTCCTCGCTATCCCGGATCACGATGACGTTTCTTGCCTCGTCCACCGCCATCTTCCCCCGGCTTCCCAGGACAAGACCGATGGGTTGACTGATCGACCCGGCGTCCCGATGAACTGGAGCGAGCACTTCCGTTTCAAGGGCGGAATAGGGGCTATTGATCGGCTTCACGTCAAGCTGCCGGACCATCTCGGAAATCAATTCGATCTCATCTTGCCGGGCCCGAACCACGAGGCGTCCCGTTGTTGAATCCGCAACAGCCTTGACACCCTCCACTCTCAGCAGGTTCATGACGTTGTGGAGCATGGCTTCAGGCTCCGAATAACGAAGCTCAAAAGACTTGATGATCGGCAGATTCCGTTGGGGATCCTGCCCCCAGGCAGCGCAAGACAAGAGGCTCAAGAGAATCAAAAAACTTCCAACAACTCGCTTCATCATGGTGAGGTCCTTTCCACAGCTTCTTCCTGTATTTCTTTTTCCGGATCAGTCTTGGTTTCTTCAACGTCTGGATACAGCCAAAAGATATGAACATCCGGCTGGCTACTTTCTATCGGGACAACCCATGTTGAGGCATCCGAACTCAGTCGAGCCACACCGGGCTCAGCCTCGGCAACAGAAAGCGGCGGCGGGTCCTTATCTGTATCCGCCCCAAAGGGCGCCCCCCACCAGACAAGAGAGGCCGAAGTGATGAGGATTGCCGCCGCAGCAGCGATCCGCTTGATGAGTCGTAGGCGACTCACAGACGAGACATCCGCTCGATCGTGTTGCCCCACATCAAAGATGAGGGACCGGATATCCTTCAGTTCGCCAAGGTCGCGACGACAGGATTCGCATTCCTTAACGTGTTCGCGAAGCCGTCGATCCTCCTCCTTCGAGGCTTCCCCGTCGAGGTGCCGGTGAACGAACTGTTGATAATCATTACAACTCATGATTTCGACATCCTCCCACGGAGGAGCTTGCCGCGAAGCTCTTCCCGAGCTGAATGTGCGTGAGCTCTGGCGGTGGATTCCTGAATCCCAAGGAGACGACTCACTTCTCGATAGGAAAGACTCTCCATGTCCCGAAGCACCAGAACCTGTTGCTTTCGAACGGGGAGATCCAGGATGTGTCTCCACATGATCTCGCGCATTTCCATTTTCTCTACCTCTACCCGCGGGTCAGTCACCGAAGGACGCTTCATCTCTTCGACGTCTGCAAGTTTTCGAGCTCTCCGAACAAACTGACGCGCCCGTTCGATTGCCAGGTTGAGTCCGATCCGGGTGAGCCACGCCGGCACATCAAGGATGTCTTCGCCCCCGGATCGAGTCCGAACCAGACGAGCGATGGCCTCGTCAGCAACGTCTTCCGCCTCATCCCGATTCCTCAGGATCCGATAGACCGCGGAACGCAACCTGGGTCGATGGGCAAGGACCAGATCCTCCCACTCCTTGCCCACCTCACGAGGCAAATCCCCCGTCGGAGAGGACTTCTGCTCGTTGCGCTCTATTGCTTTTCCGTCACTCACGATCTTTTGACGCCCATCCCCCGGATTCCGCTTAGCGGATTCTCGAGAAATGCTTTGGAAAACTCCGGGCCGGATCCGGTTAGAATCGGGGTGGACCGATCCGGAGTCATGAATAAGGCCCAAGGAGACCACCATGAACCGCACGCTAGCCTCACTTCTTGCCGTCCTTCTTAGCTTGCCGATCCTCCCCAAGCCCGCGCGGGGAGAAGACCTCGGCACCATCGGGCCCGACCTCATCTCCGCCGACATCACCTCCGTAAGACGCTGGGGTCAAGTCGATGACATCACCGCCTTTTCCTTTGGCATCGTTGCATGCAACGCGGGTGATGATGTCATCTCCTGGATGGCAACCACCTCTTCCCATCCGGTCTCCGGCCAGAACCTCTATCGGCTCAAGAACGGGCGCTTTGAACAGGTCGGACAGAGCTGGCTCCTTCATGGCTTCTTCGCCCTGCAGGGAAGTTTTTGCTTCACCGATTGCGTACCCACCGCGGGAACGACTCTGGGTGTGCACTGCTCCACTTCAAACTCCTCGGGAATCACCGGCTCCCACGCCGTGCTCGGTCCTCGACATGAAGTCGATCCCGCTCAAGGCGTCTTTCTCTTTCCGTTTTCGGAGCCCCCCGTTGACGCAACCATCGGACGCCGGCTTCAGGTTCACGACGCAGATCTCGATCCGACCCTCAATCCGAGCGCTAGCTACTTCGCCGAAATTCATTTCGTAAGCGAAGACGATTCATCGGCGGGAAACCAGGATAATAATGCAGCCTGGAGAGAAGCAACGGTAACCGGCACAGCCCCGACATTCGATCTCCAGCTGACGGGCGCTACGGTTGAGAAACAATCCGCGATCTTTGCCTGGAAGGTCGCCGACCCTGACGTCCTTCTGAGCACCGTCAAAGTCTCTGGCGATGGACGATTCATTCTGGGTTCCAAAGCGACAAGCCTGGGAGGAGACCGGTGGGCCTACGAGTACGCTCTCTACAACATGAACTCTCATCGATCAGCCGGTAGTTTTTCGGTTCCGACCCTGAGTAGCTCAAGCGTGACTCAAATTGGCTTTCACGATGTTGACTACCACAGCGGCGAACCGTTCGACGATACGGACTGGCCAGGAATCATGGCGAACGGATCCGTTTTCTGGGAGACGGAAACCTTCGCCACGGACCCGGACGCAAACGCTCTTCGCTGGGGAACTCTCTACAACTTCCGCTTCGAGAGCGATGCTCCACCCGTTTCAGGTGCAGCAACCATCGGCCTTTTTCGCCCGGGAGCACCAGACCACATCAGCATGGGCGCTACCGTACCGATGAACAAGTTGAGCGGAAACGTGAATTCCGTGACCGGTGAGGTCGCCGATGTTCTGCTCGTCAATGGAACCACAGGATCGTCTTCCCGTACGGTTGACCTCGGTCAAAACACCCCGCTGAAAATCTCTGTCGATAGCCCTCCCAGCAAGTCCGTTGGAACCGCCAGGTTCGTGGTCTATGCCTGGGCGATGGATCCAGATTCCGGACCAGGAAAGAACCAGCCACTCGGAATCGGCGCAACGGCTCTTCCAACTCCGCTGAACGCCGGCTGTCCCGGCCAACCGATCCGGGCCGCGAACGGCCTTGCCCATGAATTCTTGCTGGGTCCACACAACTGGCCGACTTCCGTTCCTGGCCCCGCCCCCTTTTGTATCCTCGACTTGACTCAGGGAGCCGGGCGACCCGCTCGTTTCTATGTTCAGGGCTTGATCCAGGATTGCCGCTCACCTCACGGCCAGCTCGCGGTTACCAACGGAGTTCTTGTCGTCATCGACTGATTGAGCTCGAACACCTTCAAGAGAACTGTGACATGAACCCGATCTTCTCCCTTCTTGTATTCCTTACACTGGGTTTCTTTCACGAGGGACTTCATGAAAAGATCCTGAAGACGACCCGGGAAATCCAGCTTGAACCCGATGAACCCCAGCTCTGGATTGCCAGAGCCGATCTGTATCGACTTCACAAAGACTGGGATCATGCCTTCGCCGATCTGGATCGGGCCAGGGAGATCTCTCCGAATCTGACCCGGGTAGAAATCGTTCGCGGTCAAACCTACTTCGACCTCGGCTGGTTCGTCGCCGCTCATCGATCCTTCGACTACGCGATCAGCATGGAGCCCAAAAACGGGGCCGCTTTTCTACTTCGATCCCGGGTTCTCCTGAAGAGAAATGCTCCTGAAGATGCATTGTCGGATCTATCCACGGCAATCTCCCTGATCCAGAACCCACCACCTCAGCTCTACATCGACCGATCGAACCTACTCGTTTCTTTCGGCGAAGATTCGCTCCCAGACGCCCTTCGGGGCATCCAGGAAGGCCTGCAACGTCTGGGCGCCGCTCTTTCACTCGAGCTGGAAGCGGTCAAACTTGAAACGAGACTCGGCCACTTCGACGCCGCTCTCTCCCGTCTAAAAAAGATTGAAAGCCGATCTCCTCGAAAAGACGGCTGGCTATCCTGGCAAGGAGACGTGCTGCAAAAAGCGGGTCGAGACGACGAGGCAAAAATCGTCTTTCGCCGCTGTCTTCTCGCGATCGACAACCTTCATCCCAAGCATCGAAACACTCCCAAGACCCGGGAACTTCGATCTCACGTTCTGACGTCTCTGGATCAAATCAACTCGCTACCCCGTTCAACCGACCACGAAGGAAGAGAAAAATAGATGACCCGAATCACCATCCTCGAAATTCTGCTTCTTGTCGCTCTTCTCTGCACCGGGTCCGCCCCCGTCGCCGCCCAGCTCATTCCTCCCGGGTCATCCTGGAAATACCTCGACGACGGATCGGATCAGGGCATTCAGTGGCGAAGCTCGTCATTTGACGACTCACAATGGGCTGGGGGGCCGGCTCAACTTGGCTACGGGGACGGAGATGAGGCGACCGTTGTCTCCTTTGGTCCGGACGCCAGCAACAAGTTCACCACCACCTACTTTCGGCACACCTTCAACGTGGCAAGCCCTTCCAGCCATCCCGTGCTGAATGTTGGCCTGCAAAGAGACGACGGCGCGGTGATCTACCTGAACGGAACCGAAGTTGTTCGAGAAAACATGCCGGCCGGAATCATCACCTTCACAACGTTTGCTGCTTCGACTGTCAGTGGCGCGGACGAGGAAGCCTGGCTCTGGTTCGGAGTTGATCCTGGCCTTCTCGAACCCGGAGACAACCTTCTTGCCGTGGAGATTCACCAGCGAACCTTGACCAGTTCAGACATCAGCTTTGACCTGGAGCTCAACAGCGATCCGGCAGCAAACCTCACTCGAGGGCCCTACCTTCAACTCGGGACCGATACTCAGATTACCCTGCGCTGGCGAACCGCCTCAGGAAGTGATAGCAGGGTCCGTTTCGGTGATTCGCCGACAAATCTCACCCAGATGGTCGATGATGCATCAGTCGTCGTCGACCACGAAGTCACCCTGACTAACCTGCTCCCTGAAACCACTTACTACTACTCCATCGGATCCACCACAACGACCTACGCAGGCGGGGATCCGGATCACTTCTTTGAAACGGCGCCCGTTCCCGGAACGGAAAAGCCGGTTCGAGCCTGGGTGCTTGGTGATTGTGGAACCGGCAACGCCGCAGCCGACGCCGTCCGAAATGCCTACTACGCTTTTGCCGGGGCAGACCACACAAACCTCTGGCTCATGCTCGGTGACAATGCCTATAACAGTGGAACGGAGACCGAGTACCAGGCTTCCGTCTACGAGACGTATCCGGAGATGCTGCGAAAGAGCGTCTTGTGGTCAACCCGGGGAAACCACGAGACCCAGTCGAGCGTTTACTACGGGATGTTTAACTTCCCGACCGCAGGTGAGGCCGGCGGGCTCAGCTCCGGTACTGAAGCTTATTATTCCTTCGATCATGCCAACATTCATTTCATTTGCCTCGATTCCGAGGGCACGAACCGAAGCACCAACGGCGCCATGGCAACCTGGCTCGCCGCGGATCTCGCCTCGACCAATCAACGATGGATCATCGCATTCTGGCACCACCCTCCTTACACCAAGGGTTCTCATGATTCAGACATCACCGCTGATAGCGGGGGCCGGATGCGGGACATGCGGACCAATCTACTTCCCATCCTCGAGGCAGGAGGAGTGGATCTGACCCTATCCGGCCACAGTCACTCCTATGAACGCTCGTTCCTGATCGGAGGACACTACGGACAGTCAACAACCTTCAACCCATCCCATGTCTTCGATGGAGGTAATGGTCGTGAGGGAAGCGACGGGGCCTATCAAAAAACCACCGCGCCCGAATCCGGATCCGTCTATTGCGTAGCAGGTTCATCCGGACGCATCAGCGGGGGAAGCCTGAACCATCCCGCCATGTTCTCCTCCCTGATGGTCCTTGGATCGGTCATCATCGATGTTGACGGTGATCGACTGGACGTTCGGTTTCTGGATGACAACGGGACCATCCGGGACTTCTTCACCTTGCTCACCCAGGATCCAATTCCACCCCAGATCAGCTCGGTGAATCCAGCCCAAGGTCAGGTCCGGGGAGGCGAACTCGTCACGATCACCGGCACGGTCTTCGCACAGAACTTGACGGTGAGCTTCGGGACCGAAGACGCCTCCATCCAGTCCCGGTCCGAAACCGAGATTGTCGTTCTTGCTCCTCCCGGAATGACCGAGGGACTAGAGGTCGATGTGACGGTCAGCCAGCCGTCCGGAGTCGCGTCGGAAATCAACGGATATACATACATCCCAAACGTTCCCTTCCTCACGTGGAACGGAAATCCCACACAAGGCGGTAGCGTCATCATCACGGTTTTTGGTCCGGCGAATCGCGACGTTGGAATCGTTGCCGGGACACCCGGACTGACCTCACGAAATGGTATCGACTTTTGCGTGGAACGCCCATTTGGCTTCATCCGTCGATTCCCTCAGGGCTTCAACACGGGACCTTCAGGCCAGGTCGACATTCCCTGGATTGGAATCTCCGGGTCGGTCTTCCAGACCTGGAACCTCGCTGGGGTCATCCGCGAGAGCCCAGGCATGCTGCTGGATCTCGGTTGCACTACCTTGACGGTTCTTCCCTGACCGCAAATTCATGAGGCAGGAAACAAGTGTCCTGCGCCAGAAATTCTAGTCCCGCTCATGAAGAGAAAATTCTACGGTGCCTTCACCCGGAGTCACATTCGACAGACGCGCCGGTCGATAGCGATCGGCGAAATCGATGATCTCCAGGTGATAGGCAACCGGATCCAGGTTGACCATCTGGAACTCCCCTTGCTCATCGGGGATCGCGACCCGCCCCGAGAGTCTTCTTCCGGTCGCGGCGACGATGAACTGGACATAGACATCGGTTACAGCAAGCCCGTCACTGGTAACGATGCGTCCTGACACGCTGAATTCCGTCCGCCGCTCCGTAAGAGTCATGAAGTAGGCTTCATCTCTGGAAAACACATCGGTCAATTGTGTGTCCAGGTAGTCGAGCCCGTAGTCGGTGTAAACAAGTGTGAAGGGCCCTTCCGAGGAGACACCAAATTCGAACGATCCACTCTTCCCCGTTTCCGTGGTCATGGATGGACCGCCATCTTCTGCCCTCAAAGTCATGCTCTTTCTTGCAATCCCCTTTCCGTCTGCTGTCACGAGGCGACCACGAACGACGTTTCCCGGGGCAAGAACCAGATCGTCGCGCACCTCACCAGACCTGACAGTAACCATGATTATAGCAATCGGGTCATCTTCATGTCCGCCCTTCACGTCCCATGGAAGCAGGGCAAGCCGGTAGGTCCCCGCCGAAAGGCCCGAAAAGAGGAAATACCCCGGAGACTCGACCAGATCGAGGGAAATGGGGATCAACTCCTGGGAATCGCCGCTTCGATCATCCAGCCAATCCAAGGTGACCATATCAGGATAGCCAGAGATGGAAGCACCTTCATCATTCCGTCGCACGACACCGGAAAGGGTTCCTTCTGCAGATAGCACGACATCACCGATATCGTGAGTTTCCACTCCTTTTCCAAAGGGACCGAAACTAAGCGCAGTCATGCCGAATCCTGACAGAGAAGCACCAAGCCGGTAGGTTCCTTCCGGATGAATCGACAGGATCTCGAACCGACCATCGACCCCGGTCGAGACCTTCCCACCCACGAACTCGGCGGTATACGGGTTGGTCGAGAAACTCCCCTCAAAACGTACGAGCGCATTGGAAAGTGGAAAAAGACCCTCATCCGTAACTCTGCCGCGCACAAGAATTCCGCGGGTCAGAGAAAACCTGAGATTCTCGGTATGCCCCGGCCTCGGAAGAGTCACATACACGACATCAGGAGAATACCCGGGTGCTACGACGACAATCGGGGAGGCAGTGACCTCCGACGCCCCAAACCCTCCGAGGCGAAAACGTCCTTGCTCATCCGTCTTTGTTGTCTGCCCGAAGCGGCCAACGGTAACTGAAGCAGAAGGAATCGGGAGCCCCGAGGCGGCATCGATGACTTCCCCCAGAACAATTGCCTCCGCCTCAAGCTCAACCGATAGCAACATCTCCGTCCTTCCATCGCTCTCTACCCGACGCAGCGCTCTGGCAAAAGTCCCCGCATGCAGTGACACATGGAAGCTCCCCTTCGGTAGATCAAGAGAGGCCACCCCGGCCAGATCGGTTACCGTTTCGTCTCGAAAGCCAACGGAAACCGGCAAGTCCTCGATGGCTACGACCGAAACCACGGCGTTCTCGATGGGAACCAAGACCTCCGCGGCTCTCACTTCCACCCGAAGACAAGCGCCAGTCAAGAGGGTGATGTCATGGACTTCGCCCGCAAAACAACGGCGCACAATACCGGGGACATGAGCTTCATCGACCGCACGGATCATCATGGGAACCATCTCAGGGACGATCAGCTGATAGCTTCCATCCGATCTTGAAAGAGTATCTACCTCGGCAAATTCGGTCCGGGGAGGTGTAAGACGCCCCGCAGATCGCGGCCGATCCTCAAGGGCCTTAACCCGAGCTCCCGAAACCGGGTTTCCCTCCTCGTCTAGGATTCGACCCACGATCCCCGTCGCAACCGGCAAGAGAGCTGCTGTCGCCGGGCCTCCGACCCGAGCTGTTGTCGTTTCTTCAATTCTCTCCTCCTGAGCGCGCGTCCTTAAGTCTCCGCCATCGGGAAGAGTCACGAGGTCACGCCCCAAAGAGGCTCCTGCGCTGGCCGAGTCTACTCTTACCGACTTCTCCGATTTCTCCCCGGAGGACAGGGCATACCAGGCGACAAAAACGGAAGCACAAGCAAATACCAGGACAGACATTTTCATCGTCAGGCTCATCAATATGGCTCCGGATGCAAGAGACAGGGATGTCGCAACAGAGGCCGCTGGCTCGAGTGTAAAAAGAGATACCATTCCGGAGCACCACGCCTTTCGATCGCCCCCATGCCCGGCGTCGAGCTTTTCACGAAGCATCGAAATTCCTCGCTTCAGCCGGGTCTTTACCGTTTCAACCGAGGTTTCTTGGTGCCGAGAAATCTGACGCGGAGGCCAGCCCTGAAAGTACCGGAGGAGAACCGTGGAGCGGTAGGGGTCTTCCAGGGTCAAGACGCTTTGCACCACCATCTTTCGAGTGGCTTCTCGCTCGAGAATCTCCGTCGTGGACAGGACTCGCTCCGAAGTTGCCGCCCGTTCCTCCCGACTTCTTCGGGTCTTCTCTCTTTCCTGCGAACGCCAAACGTGGTTCCTGACAACCGTGGAGAGCCAACCGAGAACCCGTTCCGGATGTCGAGGAGGATGGGTTAACGCAGCGAGCCACGTCTTTTGCACCACGTCTTCGGCTCCGTGCTCGCTCCCGACAAGGCGCCGGGCCAGCTTGCGGACGAAATCCTCATGGGCAAGGAGAGTGTGAATATCCACAGACTCCATCTGAATCTCCTCTTTAATCACCCTCTGAATCTTCACGACTCTTGTCACGGCAGCCCATCATCAAATGCGGCCTTTTACCTGAAGAGAGCCGGTCGATCAAAGAACGAGGTCAAGATTCTCGAGAAAAAAGACCCAGAGCTTTTCGAATCCGGGAGAAGATCGAAGGTCTGCCCCTGAAATTGCCTTCAAGAATCCGCTGGAGCTCCTCTGCAAAGGCATCTGCCGAGTCGAAACGATCTTCCGGTGCCTTGCTCATTGCTTTTTCACAAACAGCGACAAGATCCTGGGGGACGAGCGGATTGAGCTTCCTCGCAGACACGGGATTCTCTTCCCGGATCGATTTGAAGATGGCCGGATGACTTCTTCCCCGGTGGGGTTTTGACAGGGTCAACATCTCGTACAAGACAACTCCGAGGGAAAATATGTCGGTGCGATGATCCACCATTCCGGGAGTCAGGGAGGCCTGTTCCGGGCTCATGTAATAGGGAGTGCCGGCACCCGCGCCACTGTTGATCTTGGACAGACGAAGATCTTTGGCGAGTCCAAAATCTACGATGTGAGGCTTTGCTTGATCATCAACAATGATGTTGGCCGGTTTGATGTCCCGATGAATGATCTGTCTCTCATGAGAGTAATGAAGACCATCCGCCACCTGCTTGACGATGCGAACAACGTTCGAGACATGGTCATCTGGACCGAGCCATCGCCGTGCTGCCTCCTCGGTCTCTTTTTCCTCGGCTTGCCGCATCTCCCGGATCAGAAACCGAATGCTCTTGCCAGGAATGAAGTCCATCACGATGTAGTTGAGACCTTGATCCTCCCCCACCGCATGGACAGGCACGATGTTGGCGTGTCGCTGCTGAGCGAGTGCATTGGCTTCCTTGCGAAAACGCCCCACCAGATCCGACGAGAGGGAAAGATGGGGCCTCATGACTTTCACGGCAACCTCCCGGCCCAGGGAAAGCTGCTTGGCCCGGTAAACAACTCCCATCGCTCCGGCGCCAATCTCACTCAGCAACTCCAGGTCATTTCCGAGGCGTGATCTGCCTCCCCCTTTTGAAAGATCACTGGCAGTCGGGAGAGAATCGGGAGGAAGAAGAAAATCGTCCTCCTCATGGCTCTCCAGAAGAGCCTCGATCTCGGTGCGAAGGCCGACGTTGCTGCCACATTTCTCGGCAAGGAACTTTTCCCGCTCCTCATCGGGCAGCTCAACCGCCGTGGCAAAGAGAGACTTCACGTCAAACCATGTCCAGCGGCTCATTTCATGGCCCTTCTCAGCCACGCTCTTGCAGCTAGCCAGTTCTGTCTCACCGCCTTTTCGGAAAGCGCCATGACATCGGCGATCTCGATCATGTCCATTCCCCCGAAAAACCGAAGTTCGACAAC
>JAJDCM010000232.1 GCA_029260825.1 Planctomycetota bacterium
TTTTGACGTTTTTGAACACCGAATGGCACTGGGCCTCGATGTCGTAGGAAGCGATATTCCCTTCGGCATCCAGGGTGACCCCGGGAATCGTCTTTGTTCCGCGCTGACGTGGCCCGATGCCGGAGAGAAACAGCAAGTTCCCTACCCGCTTTGCATGGGGATACAACCCGGTTGGCTCCGGAGCTCTATTACTGCGAAGCGTTTCGATCTGATCCGACTCTTGAGTATTCTTCTCTTCGGTCATGATGACTCTTTTTTCCTGCTCTATCTTGGAATTTGAATACAGACGTTCTTGGGTTCCGTGAAGAAACGTAAGGCCTCTTCCCCGCCTTCTCTCCCCACACCGCTACTCTTCATGCCTCCGAAGGGAACTCGAAGATCGCGAAGCAACCAGCAGTTGACCCAGACCGTGCCGCACTGGATCTCGTCAGCTACGCGATGAGCCCGGCTGATGTCTTTTGTCCAGATGGACGCGGAGAGACCGTAGGGAGTGCTATTGGCAGCGGCCACGACTTCTTGTTCATCAGAAAACGGAATCAGGCTGACGACCGGTCCGAAGATTTCTTCCTGATTGACCCGGCAACCCGAGGAAAGCCCGACAATCACCGTGGGTTCAAAAAAGTACCCATCTTGACACCGTTCCGGAAGAGACTCGGGACGCTTTCCGCCGCACAAAATCTGCCCGCCCTCCTCCCTTGCCAGGTTCACGTAGTATTCAACCTTTTCGAGTTGTTCCCGGGAAACCAAAGCTCCCTGGTCCGTTTCCTCAGCGAGAGGATCTCCCACCTTGAGGTTCCTGGACAGAGCCAGGAATCGGTCCAGGAATTCAGGATAGATCTTCTCTTCAACAAAAAGACGGGAACCACAGAGACAGATCTGTCCCTGGTTCGAAAAAGCCGCCTTGACGCTTGCGGGGACAACCTCGTCAAGGTCTGCATCGGCGAAAACGATATTGGGGTTCTTGCCCCCCATCTCCAGGGAGAGTTTTTTGAACAGCGGAGAAGCGACACGCGCTATTTCTGCCCCGGTCTTGGTTCCTCCGGTAAAGCTGATCGTGGTGATTTCCGGATGATTGACCATGGCGGCGCCGGCTTTGCCTCCGAGCCCATGCACAACGTTCAAGACTCCGTCAGGGAGTCCCGCTTCCCGGCAAATCTCGGTGAAGAGAAATGCGGTCATCGGGGTCACTTCCGAGGGTTTTGCCACAGCAACGTTACCGGTAGCAAGTGCCGGAGCAACCTTCCAGGTAAAGAGATAGAGAGGAAGGTTCCAGGGAGAGATCAGTCCGGCGATTCCCCGGGGATTCCGAAGCGTGTAGTTGAGCGCGGTTGAATCGGTCTGGTGAAGCTCCGAGTGGGAATGGAGGATCGCGGTGGCGAAGAAGCGAATGTTGCTTGCCGCTCTTGGGATGTCCATATTCCGGGCCAGCGTCAATGGCTTTCCGTTGTCAATGCATTCGGCTCGAGCAAGGCGTTCGGCGGAAGCCTCGATCAACTCGGCAATCCGAAGTAGCACCCGGGAACGCTCGGCTGCAGGAGTTCTTGACCAGACGGGAAAAGCGCTCTTCGCCGCTTCGATCGCTTTTTCCACGTCCCTCTCATCACTGTCGGGAACCCCGGAATAGTCAAACCCGGTTGACGGGTTGAAGTTGGGTAGATATTCACGAGAGACGGGCTCTTCAAAACCACCACCGATATAGTTTTGAATCTTGATCTTGTCCTGACCGTTTTCCTTGTCCCTGCTCACAGACACGCCAGCCTTCCGCCGTCTACCGGCAAGTTAATTCCGGTGATATATCCAGCTGTAGGGCCAGCAAGAAAAGCCACCGCAGAAGCAATCTCGGAGGCTTCCCCGAAGCGCCGAAGAGGAATGACTCCTTTCATGGATGCCACGACTTCTTCTTCGGTTTGACCGCTCTTTTCCGCCTTGGATTTGATCAGGGAGGATAGCCTCGTCGTCTTGGTGGCACCGGGAAGAACGTTGTTGACGGTGATGCCGAAGGGCCCCACTTCTCCCGCCAGGGTCTTGGCCCAGTTTGCCATGGCTCCTCGAACGGTATTGGAGACACCCAGCCCAGGAATGGGTTGTTTTACCGACGTAGAAATCACGTTGATGATCCGTCCGTATCCCTCTTCCTTCATCCCGGGAACAAGGAGATTTGCCAGGCGATGGGACATCTCCAGATGAGGTGCAAGCGCCGATAGAAAATCGGACGGCTTTGCGGCAAGAATCGGCCCGCCGGGAGGCCCTCCGGAATTGTTGAGGAGAATGTGAACCGGTCGATCAGACAGCTTCTTTGAGAGCTCAACGACCGCGGGTTCGGGCCGAGCGAAATCCGCGGCTACCCAGGAATGATTCTGTCCCTCATCCCTTGCAAGGTCGGAGCAGACGGCCTCAAGAGTGTCGGGATTTCGAGCGAAGAGCGTGACTTCCGCTCCCGCACGCGCAAGAGCAATCGCGCACTCCTGCCCGATCCCTTGACTGCTCCCACAAACAACAGCCCGGCGGCCCGAAAGATCACCCATTATTTTTGTCTCCTGGAGAACCCTGAAAAAAGCTAGCCCGGATGATTCATCCGGGCCAGGGATTCTACCGACCTTCGGGCAGGGTGCGCTACTCTCTTGTTGAAGCCCGGATCAAGTCCGGTCGAGGCTCGGCTTTCCAGGCAGCGACGTCGTCAAGCAGAACCTCCACCGCTTTCTCGAGTTGCCGGTCAATCCCGTTTGGCCATTCCTCGGGCTTTGGCCAGACCACATGGTGAGGCATGCACCCGTTGAGCTCCATATCCTCTCCGTCGTTCGCAAGATACCAGCCCCGGAAGGGAAGACGAAGGAAACCGATATCCATGATGCGAGTGCCTCCGGTTGAAATCACTCCCCCGGCAGTTTGCACCCCGACCACCTTGCCACGATTGAGATTCTTGATGGCATGGGAAAAGATCTCCGCATTGCTGTAGCTGTTCTGGTTACAGAGAACGATGATTGGTTTATTCCATCGGGCGTAGACGGTTCGATCAAGAGGATAGCCCTGTCCTCCACCTCGAGGAACCGTGATCGCGTGGAGCGGCTGAGTGAGCACCGTGAGCAGGTGATCGGTCGTGAACCCTCCTCCGTTTTCACGAACGTCGATGATGAGGCCGTCTTTTCCATGGCCGACCTTGTAGAGCTCCGCCTCAAACCGCTGGAAGCTTGGCCAGTTCATGCCGCGAACATGAAGATAACCGAGTTTACCGGCCGAGAGTTCGGATGCCTTCTTTTGATTGTCACGAATCCATGTCTCGTAGAGAAGCGACCGAGCGGCGCCATAGGTTGAAGGACGAATCGATACCTCTCGCGTCTCCCCTTCTGCATCTTTGACGGAAAGTTCGATCTCCGCCCGAGGCGGTCCAGAGAGAACCGTTGCCAGGTTCAGACCCGGGTCCAGAGTCTTTCCCTCGATGCGCAAGATCACCTCGCCAGGATGGATGCGACTTCGATCTTGAGAAGCCGGCGAACCTTCAATGACATCCTTTACCTTGAGGCCGGGGCCCCGATGGGATTCATCGAAGCGAACGCCGAAGTGAGGGGTCACTTCCCCCCACGCAGGACGGGGAAGAGTCGGTCCTCCTCCGGTGGCAAAGAAGCCGAGATGAGATCCATTCAGCTCCCCGAGCATGAGGTTGACGACGATCGAGATTTCGAGGGTCGTCAGGCATGTTCCGGCCATGTCTCGGTACTTGCGTCGAACCGCATCCCAGTTGCGGTTGCCAAGAGCATCGTCGTAGAATTGATCCCGCATGGTGCGCCAGGCCAGATCAAAGACGGCGCGATTCTTGGCCCTGAGATCGATCTCCTGATTCGCCTTGACCGCATAGGTCGTGTTTTTTCCCGAGGAGGAAAGAAGGGATGGGGCTCCACTCACCACCCAGGCGATTTGATTCCCCTCTTTTAGCCAGCGAGGACTTGCGCCGGAAAGAGATGTCAATAGCTTGGGAGTGAGGCTTTCCGGGATCTCTACGGTGTAGATTCCTCTCTTGGTGTCAACGGTGGCTCTGAAGGCGAGCTTCTTGCTGTCGTGGGAGAAGAAGAGGCCGCTTTCGAATGAATTGGGGATCGATATCCGATGGATTCGATCCTCGATTCCATCAAAGTCGATCGTGACTTCAACCCCTTCCTTTTCTTCCTTCTTCTCTTTGTCTTCCTCACCAGCTTGATCACTCTCTCCTTCGGTCCCTGACGCTACAGCCGTCCCGGATTCTTCCTTCCGCCTGGTTGCGGTGATGGTGCCGGTCACCGTGCCAAGGAGAGTCCACGTACCGGTGAACTCCTCCTTCTCAACTTTGCCCGTGATGTTGGCTTTCCCCATCGGGGTCCCCACGGAGAACGTCAGCGACCCGGTGTTTTCATCAAAGAGCCCGGACTCGACAGCGATGGATGCTCCCTGGGCATCGAAGGAACCGGTGACCTTTCCGTCGGAATGGGTCAAATGGGCGATGAAGTCAAACCCGGCCGGTGGAAGAGGCGGTGGCCCCACGGCCTTTCCGTCCCAGGATCCCGTCACCGGATCGCTTGCCGGTTTGGGAGAGGTCGAATCGGTTTTTTTCTTGGCTGTCTCGTCCTCTTTCTTTCCAGCCTGTTTGGCTTTTGGCTCCTCTTTCTTTGCCTTTTTCCGGCCTTTCATCTTCTCGAGGGCCTTCTCCAGCGTCCGATCCCGCTTGATCTTTTCTTCGTCTTCGTTTTGAAGCCAGACGTAATAGACATCGACCTCTGTGTCGTAGCGTCGGCCGGCAAATGCAATCATCCGGCCATCCGGAGACCAGACCGGGCTTCCCTCATTGTCCGGGTGACGCGATAGATTGTAGGGCTCTCGTTCTCCATCGACGGAGTGAATCCATACATCACGATTGAAGTCGTTATCGGAGACGGCGTAGACGACCCATTTGCCATCGGGTGAGAATGCGTACTCGGGTTGGTTCCAGGAGGAGAGAATTTTCTTGGCATTGCCCCCATCCGGATCCATCGACCAGAGGTCCCCTCGAAGCTTCAAGTAGGAAACTCTCTCTCCGTCAGGAGTAAACCTCGGGTCCGATTCCGGATCCGGGTCGTTGGTCATCTGTGAGATCTGAAAGGAATCGTTCTGCCACCAGTAAAGATCCTCGTCTTCCCGGGTTGCTCGATAAATGTCGGGTTGCCCGTCCCGATCACTCACGAACAAGATGCTTTCAAAGTCGGGGGAAAAGACCGGATCTCGCTCTTCATCCGGAGTACGGGTGACCTGCTTTGGCTCCCGAAGCTCGGTGTCCATGACCCAGATGTCCCCCCCCGCCACAAACGCGATTTCCCGGGCATCGTCGGTAAACGCGGCATCGCTCACCCGGGTATGGGCAACTCGTTGGGTTGCCTCCAAGGTCGGATCTCCTTCATCCTCTAGCTGGATGCGGACCGGAGGAGCGTCTCGGGTTGGATCATATCGATAAAGATCAAAAAGCCGGCGAAATACGATGGTGTCGCCGTTTTTGTTCGCGACCGGAAATGCCACTCCGTCATCCTCGAATCGAGTGAGCTGCTCCTTGACTCCCGACTCGAGGTTTCGGCGCCACAAGTTGAACGTCCCATCTTCTTCGCTCACGTAGTAAAGAGTGCTATCGTCCGGACCAAAAAAGGGCCAACGTTCATCGTGCTCCCCTTCGCTGTGTCTTGTGAACTCCTTCGAAGTCCGATCGTAGGTCCAGACCTGGCTTGCTCGAGGCCCCTGATAGCCCTTTCGCCACCACCTCTCTCCTTCCCGGGAGAACCCGAGCAATCGCCCACTCGGAGAGAGGCTCCCGCTGCTGCCGTAGTCATTGAAGATGAGCTGGGGGGCAACCACCTGATCCAGGCTCTTCTTGAAGAACCTCTGGGCACCTCTCCAGAAATGATCCCTCTGGGATTGAATCAGGAGAGACTCACCATCCGGAAACCAACCGGCGACCCGGGCGCCCTCGGAATGAACCGTAACCTGGGTCGGCTGTCCGCCGGAGGTGCGCATGACCCATGTTTGATTTCTCCCGGATCGATTGCTGACGAACGCCAGTCGTTCTCCGTCCGGAGAAAAGAATGGAGATGAATCCGTCCCGGGGTGAAAAGTGAGTCGGGTCGCGGCCCCGCCCTCGGTCTTGGCAATCCAAAGGTCGTTGCGATAGGAAAATACCAGAGTCTCACCATCTGGTGAAAGAGCCATCGAATTGATGAGCCGAATGGGCTCTGCGGCTGCTTTCTCTCCCCATAAAAGGACGAAGACGGGAAGGGTCAACAGGGCGAGGAGGACGGAAATCATCGGTTCAAAGCGGTTCAAGGTGCAATCTCCACAGATTGGGGGCAAATTCGACAAACGGGACGAATGTCACTGGAAACCCATAGGCATTTTGTACTTAGATTAAATGCGAGGCTCTCGTTTTGGAAAGAAAATTCTCCTATCTCACTTGAGGGCCCCGGTCTTGCCGAAAACAGAACTATCCGGTCCGGAATGATCCGGAGCAGGGTCAGTTTTCTGTACGAAAGATCTGTCCAGTGGATAGACAAAAGAAGAGTGCCGATGCTGGGGATCGATCACCAGAATCCAGGCGCGGAGGGATCAGGAGCATTCATGGATCGAGAAACTCAGCGGGAACTATCAAGCCGCTACGGCGAAGAAGCTCTTCGTGAGCGACTCCTCAGTCAAATGTCCCGTTCCCGGAACAATTTCCGCGGACCCGGCAGAGGGAGGGTCCACTACTGGTACATGAAGATCCTGGTGAACACGGCGAAGCTTGTCCTGCGGACCACGGGACTTTCCTGGTGGGGTCGTAAGAACGCCATGACGTTCGAAGTTCACGAGACGGAGATCCCGGTTCATGATCTGCCACCGGCACTCGACAATCTTCGCATCCTCCACCTCTCTGATCTCCACCTTGATTCAGGGCACGGTCTTTCGGAGCGACTGGCCGATGAAGTGAGTCAGCTCGATTTCGACGTGGCCATGATCACGGGAGATTTCCGTTTTGATGACAAAGGCCCCTACCTTCCCGTGAAAGAAGAGGTGCAGAAGATCATGCCCGCCCTGGACTGCGAGCATGGCGTCTTCGGCGTCCTCGGAAACCATGACTTCATCGAATTCGTTCCCCTTCTCGAGGAATGTGGGATCCAGATCTTGATGAACGAAGCCCGATGGATTGACGTGAACGGCACCAAACTCTGGCTCGTTGGCGTTGATGATCCCCACCACTACGAACAGGATGATCTGGAACGGGCAGTTCGGGATGTTCCGCAAGGAGATGCCAGGGTCCTCCTTGCCCATTCTCCGGAGCTGTACGAGGAAGCATCCGGGCTTGGATTCTATCTGTACCTGTGCGGGCACACCCACGGAGGACAGTTTCGTCTACCAGGAGGCTTTGCTCCGATCCTTGAAGCCAGTTGTCCACGAAAATACTGTGCGGGGCCCTGGGAGCACCATGGCCTTCTTGGTCATACTTCTCGAGGCGTTGGATCGTCCGGCGTATTTGCCCGGTTCTTCTGTCCGCCCGAAATCGTGATTCACCGACTCGTACCGGCAAACCGGGAGATCATGACCAAAACTCCGGGGCCATCAAGGAGAATCGATCCGGCGAGAGTCAATCCAGCGAGAATCGATCCAGCGAGAGTCGATCCAGCGGGTCAACACGAACAACCGACACCGGCTTGATCTGGCAAAGTGTGGGATCCCCCTCCTGGGTCCAGACTAGAGTTCCAGGATCGCTTCGAGAATACCGAGGCTCTCGGACTTATCCTTCACGGCAAGTACGGGAATCCGCAGTCTACGAATCAGGCCTTCGGTCACGCTTCCCAGAACCAGGGCGGCCACACTGCTCCGGCCTCGCGCTCCGATGACGACCAGGTTACTTTCCCGACGCGCTACTGCCTTGGCCAGGGCTCTTGAAACGTTCTCTCCGCGGCGAGTAAAGAAGCTGACTTGCTGGCCGCAAAGATCCACATCCTTGATGAACTTTTCGAAGTGCTTTCGGGCGTGGTCTCGCATCACTTTGCCAAACTCGTCCTCGGTCTTTCCCGTCTTGTAGTATCCACTCGGAAGGTCGAACACGTGACCACATGCGGTCGTCGAACCCGATCCCTACGAAGCAAGGTGGGCTGCGACCTGCACGGCTGCCCCGCTCTGGGGCGAAAAATCGATCGGCACGAGAATCCGATCAATGCTGGGCTCGGATCCTGGTGGAACGATGAGGACCGAGCACGGGGCCTTTCGTGCCATCTCGATGGGGACCGAACCGTCGCCTTCGGCCTGGCCGAGCCCCCCGACGATCACAAGATCAATCTCCTTCACCTTGAGCCAGTGAAGTAGTTGATCCCCCGTGTCCCCCTCGTGGACCTCACACATAACCTCCACCCCGAGGTTGGGGTCGAGATGCTCTGAAACCATCTGGCGCATTCGCGACTCGAGGTTTTCGTCCAGGGGTGGTTTCAGCTCGGGAAACTCTTCCTTCACCGATTCTGGAATCTCGAGATCCCGAACGATGTGGAGGAAGTAGATCTTCTCGAAGGACATGACCTTGGCCATCATCGCTGCATAGCGAATGGCGGGGACGTCTTCGTCGGTCATTTCCAGGCCGACCATGACTCGCTTGTATTGGTCCATCAGTGGAAACGCTCCGCGGGTTTGGAAAGCGGACCGTTGAGGAAGAAGCGGACTTCCGCCTCTCTCCTGACTTCGCGGTCCAAATCAGGCCCCTATGTTAGCGGAGCTGAGCACAGAGGGAAAGTTCTTTGGTGACGATAGCTGAAAAGCGTTGCCGTCAACGGAGATAGCCGAGTGCTTTGAGGTTCTCAAGAGTGTCGGCATCGAGCTCAGCCGTTCCTGACCGGGACCCAGCGGACTTGAAAATGTGGACGATCAACCCGTCCTTCTGGGGAAATACCTGAGACATCGAGCCTCCAACGAGCGCCTCGATGTCGTCGAGATGGACGGTAAAGGGATTTGTTTCCGGTCGGGTCCCTTTGGCACCGAACCGGATCTGTGATACGGGAAGCGGCTCCCCATCCACGGAGAAGTACATCTCCACGGATTTCGTCTCCTCTCCGGTTCGGAAGGAGAGGCCGTCTTGACCGAGAGCCTCCACCTCAAATTGGAACCGGGTCAGGTAAAAGTTCTCCCCCTTCTTACCCTCACCCGATCTCTGGGTAACCGGGTAGTCCCCTTCTTTGGAGCTTGGGTTTCGACGTTCGGTGAAGAGTGCGGTGGCGCTCGAAAGCGGCTCGGTGAAGGTTCGCAAAGCTCCTCGGAGCGGAACCATCTCTTCATCTTTGTTGTAGACCACGATCGTGAAGCCCAGGTCCGTGTGATTCATGTAGGCATCAAGTACGCTTCGCAATCGGTCTGCATCCGGGTGCCCGGAGTCGATCTGGTTGGTTTGTTCCCCCTGATCCTTTTCCAGATCAAAAAGGTACTCCGCTCCGTAGGGCGTCCAGGAGCGGACGTACTTCATGTTTCCCGAGACGACAGCCTTTCGAAAGTAACCGTCCTTATCGACTTCCGAGAGAGCAATGGGAATCGATTCCGGTTTCATCCCGAATGCTCGGGGAAGCAGTGAAATGCCCTGAAGCCCCGGGGGATTTGCAATTCCAACCGCGTCAAGGATGGTCGGGAGAACGTCAATCTGTCGACAGAGGAGGTCGGATGTACGGCCCCGAAAGATTTCATCCAGGAAGGGAAGTCGAACCATCAGCGGTACACGAACAACTTCCTGGAACATCGTGGGCGGATGTCCAATGCCCTGATGATCATAAAATTCTTCGCCATGGTCAGAAACGACAACGATGTTGGATTTCTCGAGAAGCCCCTCGGATTTCAGCCCGGAAAGAAGTCGATCAAACTGGGAATCGGTGTAGGCAATTTCTCCGTCGTAAAGATCCCTCAGATGTTGCCAGTCAGCGGCTGACAGGGAGTCAACACCCGGTTCAATTCGGTTGGATCCGAACTGGCCGGTGATGTTTCCCGTGTATTCCGTCTCCGAGAATCGGGTCGTGAAAGGCTCAGGTGCGCCGTATGGGGAGTGGGGATCCACCACGTGCACGTAGAGGAGAAAGTCATCCGTGGACCTCTTGCTCACCCAGTCCAGGGCAGACGTGACAAGATCCTCGGCTCGGGCGTGACCGATCTTTTCACCCGTTTCTGGATCCTTCACTCCCTGGAATGCCTCGAAGCTGTCAAAGCCCCGGTCAAAGCCGACCGATTTGTCGAAGATGAAACCATTGGCCACGAAGGCGGCGGTCGCGTACCCGTTTTCCTTCAAGATCTCGGCGATCGTATTGACGGAGGTATCAAGGACCGATTCGAAGTACGTAGCGCCGTGGGACGACGGATACACCCCGGTCAAGATGGACGCTGTTGCCGGTTTTGTCCAGGTCGATTGAGCGAGACATTGCTCGAAGAGAATCCCCTCCTGAGCCAGAGCATCAAGATGAGGCGATGTGTTTCTTTCGTAGCCATAACAGCCCAGGTGGTCGGCCCGCAGCGTATCGATCAAAAAGAGGATGACCGGGCCCCGCTCCCGAGGAAGGGAGGTATAGGCCATTTCCGCTTTGCCGGCATCATGAGAAGAGCATCCCAGACTGGCGAGACAGGCCATCCATGCAAGAGACAGTCCGATGACGCATTGTTTCATGTTCAGAAAGGACCAAACGAGGCAGGGATCTACCTGGGTGAGGTGAAGGCCCGTGCTGTCCCGACCGGAGCGTTTCATTCCGTTATCCCCTTTCAGGGCAAAAGGTTTCGCGGATTATAACAAGGAAAATCGACCGAGCAAGTCGGATCAATTCGACCCGGGACCGACCAACGGGCTGCTGGACAGCAGCTCCGTGATGTAAAGTCCCCCTATCATGTCGTCAAAACGCTCCGAAATCACCGAGTCCATTCGTCGAAAAGCCATGGAAATCGGATTCGAGAGAGTTGGCTTCACCGGGCTCAGCGCCCCCAAGGTTGCCCCCCACCTCGGTGAATGGCTGGCTGCCGGCCATCATGGCGAAATGGACTACCTTTCCCGGGAGCCGGACAAACGGGCGGATGCGGAACTCGCTCATCCCTGGGCAAAGACGATGATCTGTCTCACCAGGAGTTACTTTACCGAGCCTCCACCTGCAGGTAAGGGACAGGGGAGGTTCGCCCTCTATGCTCTTGGCCTCGATTATCACGATGTGCTGAAGAGAGACCTCAAAGTCCTCTCCCGGTTCATCGAGGAGACCTTTTCCGAGCGATGTCGCATGGCGGTGGATACGTCTGCGATTCTCGAGCGGCCCTACGGGGAAAAATCAGGGCTCGGTTGGGTCGGGAAGAATACTCTCCTCCTTGCCCCGCAAGAAGGGAGCTATTTCTTCCTGGCAGAACTTGTGACCAGCCTCCCTCTCGATCACGACGAGCCCTTCGAGAAAAACCACTGCGGAACTTGCTCAAGATGCCTGGAGATCTGCCCTACGAATGCTTTCCCCGAGCCCTACGTTCTTGATTCCAGGCGCTGCATTTCCTACCTCACGATTGAATATCGCGGCGTGATTCCCCGGAAGCTGCGTCCTCTCATCGGACGCTGGGTGTTTGGATGCGATCTCTGTCAGGAGGTTTGCCCCTGGAACAAATTCGCTCGACTCACTCGGGCTCCCGAGTTTCGACCCAGTCAGGACCTCTCGACCCACCAGCTGGTGGATTTCATGGGAATGACAAAAGAGAGTTTTCGGGCGCGATTTCGAAAGACCCCCATCTGGAGAGCCCATCGAGACGGTTTCCTGCGGAATGTTGCCGTCGCTCTTGGAAACAGCGAGGATAAAGACGCGATCCCGGCGCTGGTTTCTGGCTTGTCCGATCCCTCCGAACTCGTGCGCATTCACGCGGCCTGGGGACTCGGGCGTTTCCCTCTGAACGAAAACGCGAGGATCGGACTTCAAGAAAGACTGAAAATCGAGGAGATGCCGGAGGTCAAGGAGGAGCTCCTGTTGGCCCTCTTTCCCCCTTCAGCGCCCTGATCAGTCCATTTCTCCAAAAAAAAGAGAGACAATTCCGCTCCGTCCATCGATTCAGATCATGAGGCCTCTATAATGTGTGGGAATCATGAGCCTGAACAACACATCACTTTCCGACGGCTACGGCCGGGTCATTCAAAATCTTCGGATCTCGATCACCGACCGTTGCAATCTCCGCTGCGTCTATTGCATGCCCGAATCACCGGACTGGATGGCACATCCCGAGATTCTCAGTTACGAAGAACTGTACCGACTTGTCCATGTCTTCGTGGAGCTGGGAGTGTCAAAGGTGCGCATCACTGGCGGGGAGCCGACTCTGAGGCGGAACATGGTCGATTTCGTTTCTACGATCTCAAAGACCAAGGGACTGAACAACGTCGGGGTCACGACCAATGGCCTCCTTCTGAACACCCTGGCAAAGCCGCTTTATGACGGGGGACTCAGGAAGCTCAACGTCAGTCTGGACACCTTGAAGCGAGAACGTTTCAAGAGCCTTACCCGCCGGGATTCACTCGATCGAGTCCTCCAAGGACTTGAGGCGGCAAAAAAGGTGGGATTTGAATCGATCAAAGTGAACTGTGTTGTCATCAAGGGAATGAATGATGACGAGGTCGTTCCGTTCATCGAGTTCGGTCGTGAACACGGGTACGAAGTCCGGTTCATCGAGTTCATGCCCCTTGATGCAGATGATGTCTGGGAGAAGCGACGGGTCTTCACCCAGCAGGAAATGCTCGATGTGATCGGACCCAAATATCCGTTTGAGCGGGTCACCACCGCCGACCCCCATGCTCCGGCGACCCGTTTTTGCTTTGACGACACGGGAGAACTTTTTGGAATCATCGCTTCGGTCAGCCAGCCTTTCTGCACCAAATGTGATCGAGTGCGGCTGACGGCGGATGGAAAGTTCCGTACTTGCCTCTTTTCTACCCGTGAGACAGACCTCAAGACCCCCCTCCGCCGTGGCGCTACCGACGAAGAGCTCTCCATGATCATCCGAGAATCGGTGACTGGAAAAGAACCGGGTCACTTCATCAACAGCGATAATTTCGAGAAGCCCACGCGCACCATGCATCGCATCGGGGGCTAGCAAGCTCTTGACGGACACAGGAACAACTGCCTCCGGGTCTGGAAAACGAAAGAGCGTTTTTCGCGTGCTGAGTCTTTCCATTGGCATTCTCATGGCTCTTGTCCTTGCCGAGGGGAGCCTCTGGATTCTCGACGTCGAGCCGTTCCAGGTGGTCACGAAACGGTGGCTGGTGAACGAAGAGGAGCCCGGAATCCTCTATCACTGCTATCCAAGCAACCCTCACAACGAGCTCGATCCAGTTCCAGACGTCTCGAGTGGGCCCTGGAAACTCACCACCGCCCTTCTGACGCCCATAGAAGTTCCTCTTTCACGTCTGAACGAAACTCCGTTTTGCGTCGAATACCGAAACTCGACCCAGGGGCTTCGAGATCGAATTTTCGATCCCTACCCCCGTGAGGGGATGCTTCGGATCGTGGGAGTTGGGGATTCTTTTGCCGTGGGGGAAGGGGTTCCAGAAGACCTCTCCTTGCTGCGCCACCTCGATCGCGCTCTTGGTGAGAACGTTGAGGTCTTGAATGGCGGGCGACCGGGTGCTGACACCGCAGAAGAAGCTCAGACGTTGAAGCGTCTCACGAAGAAATTTAACAGCACTCGAGGCCTGATCGTTTTCGTGCCCAACGATGTTGTCCTGACGACGGAGCTCTCAAGAAGACAGGAATACATTCACGACCTCATCAATATCCGGTCGGAGAACCTGGAGGAGTATGAGAACGATGCCTGGTACACGGGACATTCCCGGCTTGCCCATTTCGTTGGTTCTTTCTTCGCCATGAAGAGCATCAAAGCCGGCACCGTCCAGTGGTATCTCGACTCCTATTCAGATGAACATAACAGCGACAATCTTGTTCAACTGAGGCGAGACTTTGAGTCCGTTGCCAGGCTGCCGGGGGTCCAGGTCGGTGTTGTCCTCTATCCTCTCCTCGAAGGATTGGAAGGAGGTTATCCTCTCGCGAGTGTTCACGAGGTTGTGGAGAAGATCGCCACCAGCACCGGACTTCCGGTTCTTGATCTTGCCCCGGTCTTCTCCGGGATGAAGTCGGAGACTCTCTGGGTACATCCGGTGGATCATCATCCGAATGGCACGGCTCACCGACTTGCGGCTCAAGCGATCGCCGACTGGTTGAAGACCGTCCCCGGCTTCCTCACACCATGAAAAAGGGAGGGATCGAAACCCCTCCCCTTGAATCCTCAAGACTGCTTGCTGCTTCCTATCCGTTTCCGTCGGGAAACAGCGGCGCATCCGGTGTTTCTCCGGTAGGGACCGCCTCCGCTTCCTTCTTGGTCACGACCTGGTCCCGGGCAAGGTGAAGCTTCTGGAAGCTTGCATCGTCAATGACGTAGTACCAGGGAGCAAAGCGTCGGGTGAGCTTCTCGGCCTCGGCGGTGCCATCCGTGACCTTCGTGGTGTATTCCTTCATCGCATCGGCGTATTCCTTGAGGTCATCCTCGCGAGTCCAGTTGTCGGAAGCAAGGTCAAGCCCTTCTCCCTCTCCGCCTTTTGCATTGTCGGCCCCGAAAGAAAGGATGGTGAACTTATCTTCCTCCCCGGCTTCAAGAACGTAGTCGTTTTCCCAGGGATCCTTTTTTAGCTCCACGAGAAGGGGTTCCTCCCCCTCGGTGAGTTCGGCAATGGTTGCCGGAAGAGCGGAGTTCACCTTCTTGAACTCTCGAACCGCAGAGAAGATCTTCATCATCTCGTCTTGCGCGGTTTTTCGCTTCGTCAGTTGATCCTGGGTCAAAAGGGTACCCTCTGGTTTTTCCAGGAGGGCGGGATCGAATCTGGCGGTCACCATCAGATAACGGTTTGCCGCACCATCGGTCTCCTTTTCGGGTTCGGTCTGATCTCCGGTTTTGACCGGTTCTTGTGCGGATCCCGCGGTAAGAGCCTCGCCTGTCCCGTACAAGACCTCACCGAACCGAAGGGTGTATTCGATCCCGCTGGTGGTCATGGCGAAAAGATCGCCTTCGTTCGAGAAGAGGGTCCCGTCTCGGCCCACGAAATAGCCTCGCTGTTGCAGAGACATCATTGTCTGGGGAGTAAACTCGATCCCCTGCTCCCGGGTGAGGTTACTGGAAAGGCCCGCCGGTTTGGGACGAACCCCAACAATCTTCAACTCACCCATTGCAGAGGCCACATCGCCGAGCTTGGCCTTGTCGACTTCTTCGTCTTCGGCCAGCTCCGTGACATTCCATTCCGTCCCGTCTTTTTTGGCCACGTACTTTTCGCCAGGCATGACGGCAAGTGTGACTTCGTCGATGGAGTAGTTGTCAAAGCGCAATTGATCGACGTCACTGGAAGTGAGGGCAAGCAGATCGGTTTCGATCCAGTCTTCGAACTTGGTTGAAACATCAGCGGGAAGCTTGGCCGCATAGGTTCGCTTCTTCTCGGGGATCCGGACATACCGCATCCCCTCTCGCCCTTCGATTTCCTTCCCGAGAATGATGGTCGCAAGAGTGTTACCGCTTCCATCCTTGAAGGTGACCCGGGTTCCTCGCCCTTCCGACTCGGCTCCCGTGTCCTGCGGGTCGATCACCCCGAACAACTTGTGATCTTCTGGAAGATCGGAACGGATGTCATCCTTCTTCAGACCGATCAGGATTCCTGCTGCTTCCGCCATCTGGTCTTTTGCATCGGCAGGATAGTCGTAGTGGGACGGGATCGACCATCGCCCCTTCTTGAAATGGACTTTGAATGGTTTCAGCGATGCTGTGTCCGCTTCAAAGCCAAGGATCTCAAGATCGGTTGCGGCGGTTGGATCCGTGAACTCGGGGAAGAACTCCTCCCCTTTGTCATCAAAGAGTTTTGGATCACGAAACCCCGGCACGGTCATGAATGCTATGAGCACCAGGACCACAGCCACGGCAAGGAACGTAAAGGTACGGGCTAGATTTGAATTCACGAAGCACCTCCCGGAGTCGTCACTCCACGTGTCACATCAGATTGTTTACGTCGGCGACGAATCACGGTGAAAAATCCGACAAAGAGTCCGGGGATCGGACAGAGAATTAAGACTCCGATCCGGTAGAAATCCCGGATCTGGTCTTCGGACTTGTAGCGTTCGGAAAGAGCAAACTCGATGGCCTGGGACTTTTCGTCCTCGATGGCTGCTTCTTGAACTTCCAACCGACGTTGCTCGACATCTTGAATACTCTTGATCCGAATCGCCTTGGAAGTTTCATCGAGTTCTTGATTGGATTGAACCTCTTTGACTCGAGCGTCCAGACGAGCCTTTGCTTCGGCAAGTTTGGTCGAAGCCTTGACCTCCGCCCCTTCCTTTTCATTCAGCCATTTGGACTTGAACTCTTCCTCTCGTTCTTTGATGCGAGTCAGAGTGCGGTGTTCCGGTCGGCGCTTTCGAAGGTCAATAAAGCTCGTGTCACCGGCAAGGTCATCCACGCAGTTCAAGAGGAAAGTAACGTTGTCGAACTGGAACTGCTCGACGCCCTGACGGCGGATGTTGAAAAATTGACTTCCGATCATGTCCAGGTCGGCAATGAAGATGGCGTTGACGGAATTCTCCGAGCCCTCGGGCTTTCCGGTGACACGGCAAGCCAACGCTTTTTCCCGATTGTCGGGCCGGAAGGACCGCCGTGGATTCAGCTGTCGCCCCCCGAAGAAATCGGAAGCAAACGCTTCGCGAAGATTGTTGACACCGGAGACCTTGGAGCTTCGAAGCAGGGGAATAAATCTGACCCCCGGATCTCCCGCATCTTCAACGTGCCCACTGAAGATACCAACGATCTCCTGGAGCCCTGAGGTGATGATCTCCTCCGGGTTAAAGGGCTGAATCGATCCAGACCCGGCACCGATGAAGACGAGCTCAGGCTCGAAAGAAAGCTGGGGATGGGGATTGTAAGTATCCCAGACGATGTCCGTATAAGGCCACCGGATGTTGATGCTGGCCAGGAAGCCTCGGACGTCTCCCTTGGGTTGGGGCGGAGCTTGTTGCTGCTGCATGAACGGGTTCTTGGGGCCGCCCTTAGGATCGGTGGGACCCATCCCCGGTGAAAATGCGGGAAATGGATCGTCGATCAGGAGGGCCGGGTTCCCCGCCTTGACGTAGGTCGCTAGCCGATCCACTTCGTCCTGCATCAGAGAAGAGGGCATCGCTACGAGCAACACGTCAAGATCATCCGGATAGTCGGTCTTGGGATCCACTCGCTCCACGTTGTATTGAAGCTTGAGTTCCCGAACGATTTCCCATTCCGGATCCTGGCGCATGGTCTGGAACTCAAAACCACCAAACAGCTTCACATCGGTGTCAAGCACTCCGATTTTTCGACGATTGGCGGTCGATACGACCCGGAGTGATCGGGTCAACTCGTATTCGACCGGAAGGCCGCGATCGACGAAGGGAATGACCACTTCTTCGAGGCCGGCGGTGAAGGCGACGCCAAGAAACATATCGAATTCTCGGACTTTACCGCTTTCCTGGCTTGCTCGAGTGACGGGCCGGATGCCGAAGTTCTTTTCCGCTTCTCGGGCCGTGTCCGAGTAGCGCTCTGCCTCAACAATGCGGACCCGCACGTTATCTCCGCCGAGGGCATCATACTCTCGAAGGAGACTGAGAAGGGTTCGCCGGGTTTGAACATATTCCCGCGGAACTTCCGCCGAAATGAAGGCCTGGATCGAAACGGGTCGGGTGCTATCCACTTCCTTGATCAGAGCTCGCGTTTCATCCGAGAGGGAGTGAACGCTTTCACTGGTGGCGTCGATTCGACTCCCGAAGTTCGCACCGATGCAGGTCAAAGCGACCGCGCACGCGACGACCGATCCGAACCGAAGAGCATAGTGAGCTCCGGATGAAACCGCGTTCTTCCAGTGCCTGCGGGAAAGGAGCGCCAGGTTGAGGTAGAGGGTCGCCCCGACAAGACCCGCGAACAGCATGATGGACGAAAGAGAGATGATCCCCCGCCCAAGCTCCTGGAACAACGATATCGGTAGATATCCGGTGACGATCCGAGCAATTTCCGGAAAGAGCGCGTCGAGAATTTTCTCGAAGAGAGTCACAAACGCGCAAAGAAGAGCCCCCAGGATGAATGCCACGGTAAGGTTTGCCGAAAGCTGGGAACCGACCATTCCAGCCCCGATCATCACGAGGCCGAGGAACCAAAGTCCAACGTAGTTGGAGACCAGGAGGCCCCAGTCCGGATCCCCGAGAAAGGCAAGGAAGCCCACCAAGGGAATCGTGAAACCGAGAGCGACGGTGTAGATCCCTGACGCGGAAAGGAACTTCCCGAGGACGATCTCCCAGTCGGTTGCCGGAAGAGTGAACAGGAGTTCATCGGTTCCCTGCCCTCGCTCTCCGGCCCAAACGCTCATGGTGACCGCCGGCACGAAGAAGAGTAGAAGAAACGGGAACCAGGAGTTCAGCGTATCGAAGTTGGCCAGGTTTGCCTGGAAGAACTGATCTGGCCAGAACAGGGCAGCGGTACAAAGGAAAACGAAAAGGGTAATGAATACATACCCCGTTGGATTTCCGAACCAGCGTCTCAGGTCCCGCTTGAAGATAGCGCGGGAAACTGGACTGTAAATTTTCATATCAGACCACTCCACTCAATATCGGACTAGGACACCATTGCCCCGGTTAGCTTGTAGAATGCACGATCAATGTTTCCGTCCCCGCTGTCCCTCAGCTCCGCCGGGGTGCCGGTAAAGACAAGGCGTCCTTCGGAAATCATGACCACTCGATCGGCGACGGCTTCCACCTCTTGAAGAATGTGGGTGGAGAGCAGGATGGTCTTGGTTTCACCGATGCGGCGCAAGGTCTCCCGGACGTGCTTGATCTGGTTGGGATCAAGACCGGAGGTGGGCTCATCCATGATGAGCACGTCCGGCTCATGAAGAAGGACCTGGGCCATGCCCACTCGCTGCCTGTACCCCTTGGATAGATTCGCGATGGTTCGATCGAAGACTTTCTCCAGGGCGCAGTCTTTTCTGACCGCCTGGAGCCGATCTTCGAGACTCGAGCCGCTGAGCCCTCTTGCCTCCCCAAAAAAGGTCAGGATTTCCCGGGGACTCATCTCCGGGTAAAGGGGCCCGTTCTCCGGAAGGTAGCCGATTTTCTCGGACGCCCCCAGGCGATTCTCGGTGACATCAATCCCGGCAATCCTCGCCGTTCCCTTGGAGGGCTGGTAAAAGCCGGTCAGGATGCGCATCGTGGTCGTCTTTCCCGCGCCATTTGGCCCGAGAAACGCCACGACTTCTCCCGAATTGACCGTGAATGAAACGTCTCGAAGTGCTGGAAAATCTCCGAAGAACTTGGAGATGCCAACGGCCTCGATCATGGGTTGTTGAATGGACATGTCTTCTCACCTGCTCATCAAGCCTAAGCTATAGATTCCCAAGTACTAGTGAAACCCCACTCCTCCCGAAATGGAATGGACTGGTCTAGAACCCTACGAACAAAGTTTCAAGAAGCCTCAGAGTTTTTTTTGCCCCATTTGAACGCAAAACGAACTGCCCCTGGGGACAAGGAACGACCCCATAAAACCACTCAAGCCAAACCTGCTCCAAGTCCGATCAGGATAGAGACTTGAGCTTCTCATCCCCCACGAGAAGCACAACCCCAAGGTAGCAGGGAAGACATGGCCGAAACGGCGCCTCACGACGACGCAAACGAGCGGAAATCCACAGTCCTTTCCGTAGGGTCGGTCTACGCCGACAATTATCGTGTCGAGGAGCTCCTCACACGATCTCCCGTGGGAGAGGTATACCAGGTCTCGAGCCTCATGGGTTGGAAGCTTCAGCTCCATGTTCTACCCTCCCACCTTGGTCAGTCGAAGAGCACGGTCGATGAGTTCTTCCGAACCGTGACCAAAGACCGCAAACTGATCCATCAAACCAAGACGGCCCTTCGAGATGCGGGGCAGGTAGCCGGGGGCCTTTTCATGGTTTATGACCCCATTCCAGGAGAGGTTCTGGATCGGGTCATCGAACAGGATGGTGGGGTCGGGACACAACGAGCGCTCCATTGGGCCTGTGATCTGACATCTCTCCTTGAGAAGGCCCATCAGATTGGACTGGTTCATGGGGACATCCACTCAACCTCGATTTTCCTCGAGGCAAAAGGGGATGAGGAACGGGTGAAGATGGGCCCTTTTGGGGGTGCCCGTCGCCTGCTCCTGAAGGAGTTGGGCAGGGAGAATCCAGCGGTAAAGCATTTCTCAGTATGGGGTAAAGCAAGGTATTTTCAGGCCCCGGAAGTGCTCCAGGGCGGGCTTCCCAGCCGAGCCAGCGACGTGTTCAGCGCGGCGGCGCTCTTTTACTGGAGCTGTAGCGGCCAGCATCCCTATTCGGGGGAAACGCTCTCCGACCTTCTCCGCAACAGCATGAAGGGAGAAGTTCGTCCTCTTCCATCCCTGGTTGAGGGGTGTCCTCCAGGTCTCTGGGAAATCATTCTGCAGTCTCTTTCTCCTTTTTCTGAGCATCGCCCCGAACACGCTGGAGCGTTTCGGGCCCAGATCCTGAAATGGGTGACTCATCCGGCGCCAGATCCGGAATCCCAGATTTCGATTCGTCCCGGGGACCTTCCCAGCCAGGCCGATATCGCGTTTCAAAAGGCATCGACTCCACCGCCTGATGCGGCCGCGGAAGAAAAGCGACGCCCTCTCCTGCCGGTCCTGATGATTACACTTGCTCTCCTTGTCGCGCTTGGATTCTCCTGGCATCAACAGAAGAAACACCGGGAAGAATCCTATGACCCCATCCCCCGAGTCGTGGTCACCGTACCGCTACCTCGAAAAGCGGGGGCGCCGATGTCATTCCCGCCGTTTCGACTGGATCCCCCGCCGCTTGAAACCGTGATTTCTCGGTCTCCAGCTAATAATGGCCAGGGTCAGAGCGTCCGTGAAACTCCACCGGTGTCTGGGGGGCCTCCTCCCCGGCAAGCCGACTCGGTTCTTACCAACTCAGACGGCTCTGAGCCGGACTCCCTGCAACAGAATCCCATCGTTTCCGGTCATTCGGGACAATACGGGATCATCCCCGCCGGCATGGAAGCCATCCCGGGTGTCACCGCTCTCGATCCTCAGGGATCCGGGCTAGCCACCCCGATTCGCGAACCTCGCACGGGAATCGAACTCGTGCTGATCAGCCCCCCACCCGAGGCGGGCTTCTTGATGGGGGCCGCCGACAGCGACGTCATGGCTGGAACCGATGAGAAGCCCCAGCACCGGGTGACCATCGATCGTCCCTACTACCTGGGAAGGACAGAAGTGAGCTGGAGGCAGTGGCAGCTTCTTTCGGGGGAGGAGGACATTCCTGCCCGGTTTCCAGCGACCAGCCAGCGGGACGCGATTGATCTCTCTCACCCGGTAGTCGGTGTGAGCTGGGAGGAAGCGCGTCTTTTCTGCCGCGGAATCGGGATGCGACTTCCCACCGAGACGGAATGGGAATGGGCCTGCCGGGCCTCGGTTTCCCCGAATTCACTCTTCCTTTGGGGGCAGGACGCAGGCGATCACGATGACTTTGCCAACGTTCGCGGGGACGCAGGAGATGGGTTCATTCTGACCGCTCCGGTCATGTCCATGACTCCGACGACAAATAGTGGCTTATATCATATGTCGGCAAATGTAGCGGAGTGGTGCCTCGACGTCTTCTCTTCCAACAGCTATCAGGCGAGGGAGAAAGCCGGGCCCAATCCTCTTTCCCTTGGCAGTCCCAACCGCCTCCATGTGGTTCGTGGTGGTTCTCACAAGCGTGATATCTCCGCCGCTCGCGTCACGAGTCGACGAGGAGCAAACGAAAGAAATGACGACATCGGACTTCGGGTCTGCCTCGATCCCTATGACCGATTCGCGGGTAAGAATTGAACTCATGTGCAGAACTTTTGACTCACACCACTAGATCAGGAACGAACTCCGGATATGCTCCAGAGCCCTTCTCACATACACCTTCACCATCTTCTTTCTCCAGGCATACTCAAAGTCGGTATTGTCGAGAGGTTTTGAGGGCTTGTATGCAAGGAGAGCCGCTTCGGCGAGGACGTCGTCGCTCATCTTTTTCCCGATGAGTGCCTTTTCGGATGCGTTTGCCCGGGTTGGAGCCGGCGAAACCGCGTTGATCACGATGTCCGCATTCTTGACGACCTCCCCATCGAGTTCGATCCTCGCCGCGACCCCAAGCACCGGAAAATCAAAGGCATCTCGTCGCCTGAGTTTCAGGTACACGGAACGGGATTTTCCCTGGTCGGGAATCTCGATGTCGGTCAGGAGCTCGTCAGGCTTTTTCGCCAGATAATCAATCCCATCATTCTGGAAGAAATCCTGGGCATCGACTTCTCGAGTTCCTCGGGGAGAGATGAGGCGGAGCTTGGCTCCAAGAGCCATCATCACCGGAGCGGTATCCGAAGAATTGACGGCCCAGCAGACTTTGCTACCGGGAGCAACCCAGCATGTATCCCCATCGCATTTCAGACAGAAATTGATCGCTCGTCGCCATTCGTAATTCTGATTGTAGTAATTGCAGCGGGTGTCCAGACAGAGGTTCCCCCCGATGGTCCCCATGTTCCGCAAGACCGGAGTCGAGATGGATCGAACCGCGGCAACAAGCGCCGGAAGTCGATTGCCGATGTCTGCATCCCTCTCGAGGGCCCGAAGGATCTCTCCCGGACCGATGCGCAGCGAACCATCGCTTTGCCACGAGACTCCCCGAAGCTCGTCAACATCTTGCAGCGAAACCAGAGTCTTTGGCGTCTGGTGGCGACGTTTCATGTTGGGGAAGAGATCCGTCCCCCCCGCCACGATCGAGGCCGAAGGCCCCTCGCCAGCGAGGATCTCCACCACTTCCCGAGCGCTATTCGGAGCGTGGTACGCGAACGCGGGTAGCCTCATCATGGTTTCACCGCCTCTTTCTTCTTCTTCCGGTCAAAGGGCTTGTCGGACCGCCCGTCGCCGCCTTCTTCCTGGGTCTTGACCCGCATTCTGTCCTGTTCGGTGATCTTGAGATCCGGGAATCGTGTTGGCCCGTGCCGAAGATCTTTGTTCGAAAGTGCTTTCAGGACCTTGGCCGGAGTGATGGGAACTTCATCAACCCGCACTCCCAGCGCATCATAGACAGCATTTGCGACTGCCGGCATGATCGGGAGAAGCGGGCCCTGCCCCACTTCCTTGGCACCGAAGGGTCCGTTCTCATCCGGCTCTTCGATGAGATAGGTCACCACCTCTGGCATTTCCTTGGTGGTCGGACTCTTGTAATCGAGAAGGCTCGGGATCTTGTGGACGCCAAACCGATTTCCTCGATACGTCATCTCCTCCATGAGTGCTTCTCCAAGCCCCATGTAGACGCTGCCCTCGACCTGTCCGATGACCAGGGTTTCGTTGATCGATTGGCCGATGTCATGACCGATCCAGACCTTGTCAACGGTGATCATGCCCGTCTCTTCGTCGACTGACACTTCTACCACCGCGGCGCTGTAGGAGTAGGCAGGAGAAGGTCCCACTCCATGCCCACGAAAACGGCCCGGGCTTGGAGGAGGCGTATAGGACCCGACCGTTCCGATGGTGCCAAACTTGGATTCAGCCAGAACCACCCCCTCTGCAAAAGTGACTCCGGTCTCTGTATTTTCGACATCGAAGATTCGATTTTCGGCAAAGCCCAGACGAGATCCAGGAACTTCGAGCTTTTCGCCGACTGCCTTGGCCAGGAGTTCGCGTGCCCGTTCCGCGGCTTGAATGGCTGCGTTCCCCATCATCAAGGTGACCCGGCTCGAATAGGAACCGAGATCAACGGGAGTGAGGTCTGTGTCCCCGGCCACGATCCGGATGTCGTACAGGTCAACCCCCAGGACTTCCGCAACACAGGTGGCAAGCACCGTATCACTCCCCTGTCCGATGTCGGTTTCACCGCAGAAAACGGCAACTCCACCACCCCGATCGCATTTCAGCTGAACCCCGGAATGAGGGAGGTTGTTCCAGTAGATGGGGAGCCCGGCTCCACAGATGTAGGAAGAACAGGCGATACCAACCCCGGACCCTCGCGGAAGTTTTCCGTGACGATTGTTGAAATCACTGCCTTCGACAACTTTCTCGATACACCTGGAAAGCCCCATGGATCCGATTCGGAGCCAGTTCGCGGTGATCGAGTCCTTGGGCTGCATCATCGAAAGACGAAGAGTCGCCGGATTCAAGCCATATTTCGCCGCAACCTTATCGAGCTGGACCTCCATCCCGAACCGAGGCTGAGGGGTTCCGTGGCCACGCTTGGGTCCGCAAGGTGCCTTGTTTGTAAAAGCCCGGACCCCATCGAAGCGGTAGGTTGGAACCTTGTAGGTCACCGTTTGAAGAGCCCCGGTATAGTAGGTACTCGCAACTCCGTAGGATCCGTAGGATCCACCATCGAGTAACGTCTCGAAGTGAAGGCCTTGAATGGTTCCGTCTTTCTTGACCCCCATCTTCGAGCGCATCAACACCGGATGTCGTCCTCGATGGCAGTAAAAGACCTCTTCTCGGGTGAGGGTGACCTTGACCGGTCGGTTGGTCATCTTGGCCAGTTTGGCCACGACGATCTCATGGTTGAACGGATCACTCTTCCCGCCAAACCCGCCTCCGTTTGGACACGCAACGATGCGAACCCGAGATGGAGGCATTTCGAGAACCTTGGCGGCCGCACGGTGAAGGTAGTGAGGCGTCTGGGTCGACGACCAGATCGTGATCCGGGAGTCAGGATCCATCCAGGCGAGGGAAGAATGCTGTTCCATCGCAAGATGGGTATTTCCTTCATAGAAGAAGATGTCTTCAAAGACCTCGTCCGAATCGGCAAGGCTTTTTTCGACGTCTCCAAACTCCATCGAAACCCGTTTGTGGACGTTTCCATCATCCCCGTAATCGTGAATCGGAGGAACCTCGTTCTTCAGGGCTTCTTCCGGTTCAAAAACCGGATCCAACGGCTCATACTCGACTTTGATGGCGTTGATTGCATCAAACGCAATGTCTTCATCGATCGCGGCAACGGCGGCAACCGGATCACCCACGAACCGGACCTTGTCCAGACAAAGGGCGTGCTCATCCTGAGAAACCGGGAGGATCCCAAAGGAGATGGGAAGGCTTTTTCCGGTCAAAACCGCTTTTACCCCGGGGATCTTTTCGGCTGCGCTCGTATCGATCGAGACGATCCGGGCATGGGCCACGTGAGAACGGTGGATCTTGCAAAAAAGCATGCGGGGAAGTTCAAGATCGTCGGCAAACTTTGTCACACCGGTGCACTTGGAGAGTCCATCCACCTTGCGGGGGGACTTTCCGATGAGGTTGTAGTTTGGCTTCTTCTGGCTCACTTCGTTTCCCCCTCACCCCGGATTTCCACGCAGGCTTCTTCAACCGCCTGGAAAATCTGCAGGTAGCCGGTGCAGCGGCAAAGGACACCGGATAGTTCCTCCTTGAGAGTTTCTCGGTCGGGATTGGAGTTCCACTCGACCAGCGCTTTTGCTGTCAGCAGAAAACCCGGTGTGCAATATCCACATTGGGCCGCTCCGATCGAAGCGAAGGTTTTTTGCAAGGGATGAGGACCATCCGGCCCGGCCATTCCCTCCACCGTTTCGATGTCAGCGCCCTCACACGCGAGGCCAAGGACCAGACAGGAGAGAACCGGCTCGCCGTTCATCAGAACCGTGCAAGTCCCACATTCCCCGAGCTCACAACCGTGCTTGGTCCCGGTGAGGTGCATGTCTTCACGCAGCACCTCAAGAAGAGTCTTGTGAGGAAGAAACGAGACTTCTTCCACATCGCCGTTGACGGTAAAAGTGCGCTGCACCTTTCTTCGAACCGTCGCCTGTGGGGTTGTCATGCAAGCAATCCTTTCAGAAGGACCTCTCCGAATTCCCGTGCCAGATCGGCTGGGGTTCTAGACCCGGATGGACGCCACCAGAGTGCCGCCCAGTTGAGAGTGCCAAGCATCATGAGGGTTGCGACCTTGGGCTCCATCGGTCGAAACTCTCCCTCCTCGATTCCGTTCCTGATCGCTTCTCGAACGATCCCCTCATACTCGTCTCGCTTCGCAACAACCTCTCCCAGACGATCCTCGGGAAGGGCCTGGAACTCGAGGTGAACAGCTCCTCCCCCGAGCTCACCCAAAGTGTGGGTGAGATGAGCCTCCATGAGCCTCCCCAGCTTTTCCGATCCGGTAAGACCCAGAGCGACGATTTCTCGAGCGCTTCCAACGAGTCGCTCCAGGGTTTCTGTCTGGGAGAAGTAGAGGAGGTCCTCCTTGCTCTCGAAATAGTAGTAGAGGGCTCCGGGCTTGAGGCCTAGATCCTTGGCGATCTCCCTCATTCCAGCACCGTGGAAGCCTTTTTTTCGGAAGAGATCGGCGGCTTTTCGAAGAATTTCCGCTCGCCGCTCCTGAAAACGTCTCTCTTCGCCGGTCTTTCCCACGGCTTGAACCTCTTTATTGAACAACGGTTCAAACCATTATGCCGAGGAGAGTCCTCCGGTCAATAGGAAGGAAGCGGGGGCTTCTGAATCACCCGGGCTAGCGATTCAGTTCGCCTCGCCTGGGTCAGGCATGGCGCCTGGTACTCCACCCGAGCTCATTTCCTGATCAACCATGAGGAGCCCGACTCCATTGTCGCCCGCCAATCGAAGTCGACCGAGAATCGCCCGGGCCACATTCTCCTCTTCAACCTGCTCGTTAATGAACCACTGGAGCATGATCTGGGCGGCTCGATCGTTCTCCTTGCCCGCGAGTTCATAGAGGTCATTGATGGAGGCAGTGACGTTCCGTTCCGCGGCCAACGCTTCCTCGACAATGGCGACGGGAGATGGCCATTCGGTGCCGGGTTGCTCGATCGGAGGAAGCACGACTTGCTGATCCCTCTCCAGAAGGTGGTTGATGATCTTCCGAGCGTGGGTGAACTCATCATCGGACTGAGTTTGCATCCAGGTCGCGAACCCGGGGAGATCGTTGAGATCAAACCAGTGAGACATCGCCATGTATTTGTATGCGGCCTCAAATTCGAGAGCGAGATGCTTGTTGAGTTCATTGCGAATGATGGTCTTCATGGTTGGCTGCTTTCCTCGTTGCGTTAGTTCGGTGATACAAGGATCGTAGTTTACGATATGAAACCGTCACATGAAGGTCTAAGTCGTTTTTTCTCAATGGTTTGAAGGCGCATGCAGTCGTTGCGCGATTCTTCCAAATGTATGACAGTTCAACCACCGAGAAAATGAATCCATCCAGGAGTCTTTGAGGAGAGGCGATGAGCAGCTACTGCCAAATTGCGCCGGGCCACCCCTACCATGGCCCCTATCACGATCAGGAATACGGGTTCCCGATCAGCGATGATGACCTTCTTTTCGAGCGATTGGTTCTCGAAATCAATCAGGCGGGCCTTTCATGGCTCACAATCCTGAAGAAGAAGGTGGCGTTTCAGAAGGCGTTTAACGGCTTTGACATCGACAAGGTTGCCCGCTATGGAACCCGTCAAATCGACCGTCTGTTGAACGACTCCGGGATCATCAGGAATCGACTGAAAATTGAGTCGGTCATCGAAAACGCCAGACGAATCCAGGCCATCCAGAAGGAACGCGGAAGCTTTCATCAGTGGTTAGCTGACCATCACCCACTGGAAAAACCCGACTGGGTGAAGCTCTTCAAGAAGACGTTTCGTTTCACCGGGGGCGAGATCACGGGGGAGTTCTTGATGAGCACCGGATTTCTGCCGGGGGCCCATGCTGAAGATTGTCCCATCTACAGGAAAATCCTCAAAACAAGCCCCCCCTGGAAAACAAGCTAGCGCGACCACCACTGGCTCATGACCCGTCGTTTTTCTTCATGGTTTCGAGAACTTTCCCGATGCGATAAAGATGGACTTCCGCCTCGGCATGGCCCTTCTTGTGAGCCAGGGCCATCCATTTTTGGGCCTCTTGGAGGTTTACCTCGGTGCCTTCCCCCTTGTAGTACATCCAGGCCAGCTGAAACATGGAATCCAGATGTCCTTTTTCAGCACCCTTTTTGAACCACTCAAGAGCCACCGATTCGTCAGCTTCCGGCGCTTCGCCCGAATAGTGCATCCAGCCAACCTGGTAAAGGCCGGTCATATCGCCAGAATCGGCGGACTTTGAATACCAGTGATAGGCCTCTTTGCTGGATTCTTCGACTCCTCTGCCATCGACATACATCGAGGCCAGGCTATTCATTGCCTGGGTGACTCCCTCGCTGGCAGAGCGGCGAAACCAGATTGCTGCCTCTCCTTCCTCGACGTCGACGCCGTGACCGTTCTCGTAACACTGTCCGAGCCAAAACATCGACATGGGCTCGTCGCCTTGAACAGCTTTCCGAAGCCAGCTAACGCCCTCTTCAGGATCAGCAGGTACGCCAAGGCCGCTGATGTAAAGCAGACCGATTCGGCCCATGGAGAGAAAGTATCCGCCTTCGGCCGCCTTGGAATACCAGGTCATTGCCTCGGCGTAGTCGGGCTTTCCGCCCGGAAGACCATTCTCGGCCATCCAGCCCACGTAGTCCATTGCACCCCGGTGCCCGGTGTTGGCAGCCTCGGTGAAGAGCTCAAGTGCCTTGGCATCGTCCTTCTTTGTCGCCTCTTGCTCCTCCAGAAGAGAAACAGCGGATTTGTAGAGCGCATTGGGATCTGCGTCCTGGGCAAAAACCGGGGAGGAACTCAGGAAGGGAACGACCAAGAAAAGCATCAGGGAAAGTCGGCGAATACTTGAAGGCGTCATCGGCTGTTTCCTCTCAACAAAAACCGTCGATCCGGGGATCTGGCCAGAAGAAGCCCGGGGAGGTTGACGGTGAATCAGAGACTGTAGCGGTCCGTCTCGGACGAACCACTAGCCCGTATTATCCTTGAAAGCGGGCTGGCTCCATAGGATACGAGGCCTGGAGCCTTTCTTTTGCGGTTTTCTCGCAAAAAGTGGGGCTGTTGTGGTCAAAAACCGAGGAGCCTGGGCCGTGCCCCGGTCTCCTAAGTCCAGGTATAAAAACCCTGTCCGCTCTTTTTCCCTAGCTCTCCGGCGGCAACCTTCTGCTTCAGGATGGCGGGAGGAGCAAAGCGGTCCGAGCCTGTGGCCGCTTTCAGGGACTCCGCGATTGCCAGTCGCACGTCCAGGCCGACAAGGTCCGTGAGTCGAAGTGGTCCCATGGGATGCCGGTAGCCAAGCTCCATCGCCTTGTCGATGTCTTCGGCCGAGGCGACTCCGTCCTCCAACATGCGCATGGCCTCAAGGCCAAGGGCGATTCCCAGACGTGAGGAAGCAAATCCCGGGGAATCCTTCACCACAATCGGCTCCTTTCCCATCGCCTTGGTGACCGCCAAAGTCGTCTCCAGCGCCTCATCCGAAGAGCGAGGGTGGGTGATGATTTCAACCAGAGGCATGATGTGGACCGGGTTGAAAAAATGCATGCCGATCACCCGCTCCGGGTGGACGATCATGGATCCAATCTCGGCAATGGACAGAGATGACGTGTTCGTGGCAATGACGACTTCGGTGTCAAGGTAGCGCTCGAGAAGTTCAGCCACGATCTGTTTGTCGTGAATGTCCTCGACAATCGCTTCAATCGCCATATCCGCCCCGTCTGCAGCGGCTTGAAGATCGGAATCGAAGGAAAGATTGGCAAGAGCCTTGGTCTTTTGCTCTTTCGTGACCTTTCCCTTCTCAACTCCGGTGGCCAGATTCGCTTCGATGGATTTCTTGGCCTTCTCAAGGATATGGGGCATCTCGTCTGTCACCCGAACCTTGAAGCCAGCCAGGGCAGCCACATGAGCTATGCCGCTGCCCATGGTTCCCGAACCGACAACGACGATGGTCTTAACGGAATCGGGCATGATCTACTGGGTCTCCTCTGTTTTTATTCTTCTTCCACTTTCGCCGGAACACGTTCCACGATCATGGTCATTCCTTGGCCCACCCCGACACACATGGTGGCGAGACCATAGCGTACTTTTTTTCTCGCCAATGCGTGAACCAGGGTGGTGAGGATCCTCGCCCCGGTGCACCCGAGGGGATGACCAAGAGCGATGCCACCACCATAAATATTGACCCTTGCCGGGTCCATTTCCAGCTCTTTGATGCAGGCCAGGGCCTGGGCGGCAAAGGCCTCGTTCAACTCGACGAGATCGATGTCACTCATGGTGAGTCCGGCCTGGGCAAGGGCCTTTCGGGTCGAGGGGACCGGGCCAATGCCCATGCACGCTGGATCGACCCCGACGGTAGCGCTCGTTATGATTCGAGCCATCGGGGCGCCCTGGATCCCCGCGTCCGAAGCACTCTCGGAAGCGATCAGGAGAGCAGATGATCCATCGTTGATTCCGCTTGAGCTCCCGGCGGTGACCGTCCCACCCGCAAGGAATGCCGGGCGAAGTCGAGCCAACTTTTCCTCTGTCACTTCCGGTCTTGGATGCTCGTCCACCGAGAACACCAGCGGGTCGCCCTTTCGCCTGGGAACGGTGACCGGCACGATCTCATCCAGAAAAACGTTGTCCCTGCGGGCTTTCTCGGCTTTTTGTTGGCTGGAAAAAGCGAAGGCGTCCTGGTCTTCTCGGCTAATCCCGTAGCGCTTGGCCACGATTTCTGCCGTTTCTCCAAGAGAGATCGTCCATTCCCTGGCCATCCTGGGATTGGTGAATCGCCATCCAACGGTTGTATCGGCAATGACCGGCGCCCGGCGATCCCAGGAATCACTGGCTTTCAGCTGGACATAAGGTGCCCGAGTCATGCTCTCCACGCCGCCGGCAATAAAGATGTCGCCCTCGCCGGCCTTGATTGTTCGAGCGGCTGCAGCGACGGCCTGGAGACCGGATGCACACAGACGATTGACCGTATGTCCGGGGATCTCCACCGGTAAACCGGCAAGGAGGGCCGCCATGCGGGCGATGTTGCGATTGTCCTCACCTGCCTGATTTGTGCAACCAAACACCACATCATCAATGGCTGCAGGATTGACACCGCTTCTTTCCATCAAGGCTTTGATGGGAACCGCGGCAAGGTCGTCGGGACGAACTGTCGCTAGACTGCCGCCGTGGGCTCCCACGGCCGTTCGCACCGCCTCGTAGATGAAAGGCTGCTTCAACTCTTCTCCTCGGGTGGACTCCGTCGGCTAGGAAAGGGCTACCCAGACGGTTTTTGTTTCGAGGAAACCATCGAGGGCTTCTCGCCCGAGATCTCGACCAAAGCCCGACGCCTTGAAACCGCCAAACGAAGCGGCTGCATCATAGGCGTTGTAGGCGTTAACCCAGACCGTTCCAGCACGAATCTTCTTGGCCATGGTGTGAGCCTTCTTGACGTCTTGGGTCCAGATGCCTGCGGCGAGGCCATACTGGGTGTCGTTCGCGATCTGTACGCCCTCGTCAAAATCTTCAAATTTCAAGACGGACAGAACTGGACCAAAGATCTCTTCTCTGGAGATGGTCATCTCCGGCTTCACATCATCGAAAACAGTCGCCTCGACGAAGAAACCCTTGCCGTTGACACTCTGGGCATGCCCCCCGGCGACGAGCTTCGCGCCCTCGTCGATTCCCCTTTTGATGTAGCCAAGAACGCTTTCCTGCTGCTGCTTGGAAACAACGGCTCCCATCCGGGTATTCTTGTCCATCGGGTCGCCAAGAGTAAGCTTCTTCGCCCGGGAAGACAGTTTTTCGATGACCTGGTCATGAACGCTGGATTGGACCAGCAGGCGCGATCCGGCGGCACAAACCTCTCCCTTGCTGTAGAAGATACCGTTCTGGGCCCCGCGAATGGCCGCATCAATGTCGGCGTCGGCAAAGATGATGTTCGGACTTTTTCCGCCGAGCTCGAGAGTGATCCGTTTGTTGGTCAGGGCCGCCTCAGCCATCAGGCCCCGGCCGACTTCGGTCGAACCCGTAAAGGAGATCTTGTCGACTTCCGGATGATGAACGAGAGCGGAACCAGCCACGGATCCGCCACCGGAAACGACGTTGAAAGCCCCCGGGGGAAATCCAGCTTCGAGGATGAGCTCGCCCATCAACAAGGCAGTCAGAGGGGTTTCGCTGGCTGGCTTCAGGATTACCGTGCAACCTGCGGCCAGTGCCGGAGCGAACTTCCAGCTGGCGATGTTCAGGGGGAAATTCCAGGGGACAATCGCCGCCACCACGCCGACCGGCTCTCTCAGGGTATAACTGAGAAAAGGACCATCGACGGGGAGTGTCTCTCCGACGATCTTGTCTGCCCAGCCCGCGTAATAGCGGATATTCTGAACAACCATCCCCATCTCGATTCGCGATTCAAAGAACGTCTTTCCGTTCTGCTGGGTTTCGAGGGTGGCAAAGTCATTGATTCTGGATTTGACGAGGTCGGCCAGTCGAAAGAGGAGGCTTCCCCGCTTCCTGTTTGACATTTCCTGCCAACCGTCTGAATCGAAGCAGCGACGGGCCGCGGAAACCGCAGCATCGACATCGGATGCATCACCTTTTGCTACCTCAGCGATCACTTCTTCCGTCGCCGGGTTGATGACAGAAAAAGTTTCTCCTGAAGACGAATCACACCACTCGTTGTTGATGAAGAGTTGGGTTTTCATTTGCCGGTAAACTCCGCTTTGCGCTTGTTGAGATAGGCCTGGAGGCCCTCTTTCGCATCATCGCTTTCAAAAAGCTGTTGCTGAAGTTCTCGCTCCAGGGCAAGGCCGGATTCAAAAGGAATCTCGGCGCCGCTGCAGACTGCCCGTTTGATCAGCCCCACCGCTTTCGCCGCCTTGTTGGGCGGGGTAAATTTGCCAGCAAAGGACTTCACATCTTCCCAGAAGGATTCGGCCGGAAACACTTTCTGAATCAGTCCGAGCTCCATCCCGGTTTCGAATGTGAAAGTATCTCCCTGGATCATCAACTCGAGCGCCTTTGACTTTCCGACGGCGCGAGCAAGCCTTTGAGTTCCTCCAGTTCCAGGCAGGACTCCGAGATTCACCTCTGGAAGTCCAAGCTTTCCGCCTCCTCCTTTTGCAACCCGAAGATCACAGGCCATGGCCACTTCAAGGCCCCCTCCCACCGTATGGCCGTTCAGCGCGGCGATGGTGAGCTTGGGAGTATTCTCGAGCCGATTGAGGGTCTCGTTGGCGTGGAGACAGAAGTAGTATTTGAACCGAGGAGTCACCTCGGTCAACATCCCGATGTCCGCGCCAGCGCAGAAGAACTTTTCTCCCTGGCCTCGAAGGACGATCACGGAAACCGCATCGTCCATCCGAGCCTGCAGGATCACCTGATCCAGTTCCTGCATCATGGCGTAGCTATATGTATTGGCCGGAGGATCACACAGGGTGAGAACGGCAACACCGTTCTCAACTTGATACTCGACCTTCGGATTCGAAATTTCCGTTCCCATGTGTCTCGCTTCCTCTGCTCTACTCTTCGTTTCGAACGTAATCGTACGCTGCCGGTTGACCGTTGACGCCTCGCTTGGGAGGCGCGATCCAATTGGCCATCTTGGTCGGGTCAAAGTTCGCCGCATTCATGATGTTGTGCTCGTACTCATAGTCCGCCTCGGTTGGAATCCAGTTGTCTTTCTCTTTCTCCCACTGTTCATCCGTGAGGGGAGCACCTTGAGGAGAGAAGTGACTTCCTGCATAGATCCCGATATGGCGATGGAAATGCTTGTGGGGCAGATAGAGGCGGTCGGATATGCCATAGCTGTCAAGGGTCTTGTTCCATCGGTCACAACCACGCTGACAGTCCTGAATGTAGGCATCGCGAAGGATCTCGTTCATGGCGGTTCGGGTCGGCACTTCTTCTGTGGTCACCCGGCCGTTTTCATACACCTCCCACGGGTAGATCCCTTCTTTTGCCTGGTGGTCTTTGTACTTCTCCTCGTAGGCTCGCCCCTTCAGACCGTTGGCAAAGTAGGTGGCCGCATTGGATGAAATCTCGCCACCGAAGAGATCAATACTCAAGCTGAACCAGAGATTCAGATGTTTTTGAATCGTGGGGAGATCGATTCCTCCGTGCTTGCGAACATCTTCCGCTAGCCCCTTGTTATCTCGCATGATCTGAGCTGTTCGCTCGACCACCCTCATCACTCCCGTTTCCCCGACGAACATGTGATGAGCTTCTTCTGTCAACATGAAGCGAGTGCATCGAGAGAGAGGATCGAAGGAACTCTCGGCAAGAGCAAGAAGCTGATACTTCCCGTCCCGATCGGTGAACATGGCGAACATGAAGAAATCGAGCCAGCTGGTGACGGGCTGGTTGAAAGCTCCCAGAATTCGAGGAGTGTCCTCGCTTCCCGAACGGCGCATGAGAAGCGCCTCGGCTTCCTCTCGCCCATCCCGACCAAAGTAAGAATGAAGAAGATGGACCATGGCCCAAAGATGCCGGCCTTCTTCCACGTTGACTTGAAAAAGATTTCTGAGGTCATACA
>JAJDCM010000233.1 GCA_029260825.1 Planctomycetota bacterium
GGACCGGGAAATCGGCAATGTCCGGTTGTTTGCCGTGAAGAGAATTCCTTCCTCCGGATCGATCACTTCAGGTCTCAAGGATGGATCGAGCTCTCCCTCCCAGCCAACCCCCCGGTCAGCCCAAGAAACGGACACCCGGCCATCCATCCCCATCCGCCTGGGGAGATAGCCGGCGAGTACCCAGCCGATCCGACCGGTCTTATCCGCGAGCAAAACGTTTTGCGGTGGTCCCTTCCACCCCCGCACCACGTCTGCTCCCTCTTCCAACGAACTCACGGTGAGGAGATCTACGAGCGAGAAGTTGACCCCCCCCGGCTCAAGCGCGGTCCACTTCAGAACCAACGGACGTCCGAGATGATCCGTCTCGGTGACGATTCCCCAGCGAGTCTTCTGAAACACATGATCCTGAGCTTCTTCGTTTCGAATGGAAATCGACTCGGTCACCTTCGTAAACTCTTCCCATCCGTCCTCCACCCGATAGCGGTTTTCGTTTTCTGGATCGACTTCAACCACCACCCAATCCTGAAAATCCCCGCATACATTGGTGAAACCCCAGGCAACATCACCATTGCTACCGGCAACCACCGATGGGATTCCCGCCAAGCTGACGCCAGCAATGCGACGACCCTCGAAAGAAAGCTGGACTCGATACCAGATCCCGGGAACAGTGAGGGGAAGGTGCATATCATTGGCAACCATCGCTCCTCCGTGTGTGCTTCTTGATCCGGCAACCGCAAAGTTATTCGATCCTGGAGTATCCCGATCTTCCGGAACTTCTTGATCTTTCTCCGGTTCGCGTTCTTTGTTCCCCGCTGGACGCAGACGAAGATCGACAACCTCCGGACCAGGTATGGACGGCCGAGCTGCCCCTCCGTCCACCGGCCCCACCAGCGGTGCATCAAACACGCCTGAATCAGGCGTCAAGAAACGGAAGAGCTCGGGGGGAAGACTCGCCTGCATGATCGAAAGTCCCATCTCAAAAAAGGAATCCTGAGAGAGGAGATCGAACATGGCAAAAATGACCAGAACGCTATCTTCGGCAAGCCATGGTTCTGGATCGGTTCGTAATGCTAGATACTCTGGAGGCGCGGCTTTCAGCGCAAAGATCCCGCTGTTCACTCCTTCCGCGTAGGCACGAAGGGCTTCCCGGTGATGAGCAGGTGCTTCGGAATAGACCGCCCGGGCACGCTTTCGCATTCCCAGAGGTCGCATGCTGAGGTCAGATGCAAGAGCCGCCACTCCGACAAGCTCGGCAATCTCACCCGCCGATCGCCTCCGGGCAAGATCCATTTGAAAGAACCGTTCCTGGGCATGAACAAACCCTAACCCTCGAAGGACATCGTTTTGGTTTTCACCCTCGATGACCGGAACACCCAGATCATCCCGGTGAACCGTGACTGGAGCCGAGAGGCCGGGAACTTCGATCTCACCCTCCAAAAGAGGTAGGGACCCGAGCAGAAGAGATCGAACATAGAAAAGACCTCCACCGATCAGAGCTAGAAGAGTGGTAAGCCCGATGACCAGGAATCGCGTGCGACGTTTCATGAAGACGTTCTCGCCTCTTCAAAGAGTTCGTGATAAGTGGTGAACATTTGTTGAAGGTCGTAGGCGGCAAGACACCGTTCCCGGTTTTCAGCCCCCAATTTCTTGCGAAGAACCGGGTCTTTGGCCAGTTCCCGGCAACGGTCTCGATAGGCCTCTACCTCTTCCCTCTTCACGACGAAACGCTGATTTGACCCGGCGACCATCGCCTTTATGTCCCCCACATCCGTCGAGAGAATGGGCAACCCGGAGCTCATCGCTTCCAGAACGGTCACCGGCATTTGCTCGGTTCGCGAAGATACAGCAAATAGATCGAAAGTCCGATAATAGGAGGCGGTATCGGGAATTCGCCCCAGGAAACGCACCCGGTCCTCGACCCCAAGATCCCGGGTAAGCGTCAGAAGATCCTTTTCTTCCGGTCCATCTCCGGCAATCACCAGCAAAGCCTTCTTGGAGAGTCCACTCCCGGCAAAGGCGCGAACGAGATAGCCAAGATCTTTCACTTCGGTGAGATGAGCGATGGCTCCCAGAATCAAGTCATCCGGCTTGGCCCCAAACGATTCCCGCAACTCCTTTTCTTCCCCCGGCAGGAATCGCTTGCCATCCACTGCGTTCGGGATGTATCGCACCCGAGAAGGCTTGAGCTTCCAGGTCTCCGTAGCGATCTCTTGCAGCTGCAAGGAGGGAACGACCACCGCACGCACACGACCGGAAAGGAGAAAGCGGCGGGCAAGCACTCTTCTCGTTTTCTGAGAACCCGAAGCCTCATCCGGCCGAAAACCTTCTTCGAAATGAACAATCGGTGCTATTCGGCCCAACCGGGAAGCCAGAACCGATTCGATCGCTCCCCAGTTATAGGTCAACAGAAGGTCGGGCCTGAGACTCCGTAGACGGCCTACAAGCTTGAAGGGAAAGAGCCGACTCCGGGGATCAAGCTCGAGGGGAAGCACTTCAAAGGAGACATGAGAACCGATTCTTTCCTGACAATCGGTTCGCCCATCCATGGCAAGGATGCTGTGTCGATATCCCGGTGGAAGTGCGTTCATGATCGCCGCCGTCCGCACCTGAGGACCTCCCGGAGCGAAGGTTGAAAAGACATGCACCAGATGGACGGAATCCATCATGAAGCGGTTCGGCTGGCATCGAGGACTTCCCTTGCCTCTTGGAAATGAACGGCAAGAGCTCGCTTGATGAACTCATCCCGGTCGGAAACAGGAGACCATTTGAGCGTCTGCAGGGTATGGCTGCAATCAAAACGAGCAGGCATCCCTCGAGACTTGAAATCCCGCAGACTCGGAAAGGGAACCTTCTGGCCACCGACTCTCTTGATCATCCACTTGGCGGAATCGACCAGCTGGAGTCCAAATGGAGAATGGGGATGAAAGGAAACCGGTCGACCGCTCACACGAACAAGCTCATCAATGTATTCCCGAGACGTGAGTCGAACATCCCCGACGAGGTTAAAGATCTTGCTCATGGCTTCCTTGCGAGGGAGCTCAATGGCCTGGATGAACGCATCGGCGACATCCTCGACCAGAACAAACGCGAGAGGGTGCTTTCCCGAACTGAAACCGAGGCAATGCTGGGAGTTGATCCAGTAGCCAACTCCCGAGTGATAGGCACTTCCCCGTCGCCCCACCACGACACCCGGGCGGATGACGGTGAGAGAGAGGCCTTCCTGGTCGACCAGTTGAAAAAGCTTCTTCTCGGCAAGTGCCTTGGCCCGCGCGTAGAGGGCTCGCTTTTCCGATGACGGATCGCACGGGGTCTCTTCCGTGATCACCTCTCGATCATCTCCAAGATAGAGGGCCGCGATCGAACTCGCGTAGATCAAGTGGGCACCGGACTGGATCGCCGCTCGTCCCACTCGCACCGCCCCCCCCACCATCGACTCTTCGATCTCGCTCCAGCTATTGCCTCCGCCAGTAGCGAGATGTACGACCGTCTCCACTCCCTTGACGGCTTCCTGGAGAGCAGCCTCATCGGCGATGTCTCCATTCACAAGATCGATTCCGGAGTCGAGCCAGCCGGGAAGGCCGCTCGTTCGACGCACCAGAGCGGTAACGGGTCGGAGTCCCGTGAGTTTTTCCACAAGATGACCGCCGATGAAACCAGTCGCTCCGGTAACAAGGACTCGTCTTTCATCCTTGACTTGCTTCATCGACCGACTGGACTCGGCCCCCTCTGCTTTTTCCTCCTTGGCTGCTACCGCACCATTCTTGTAAGATTCAATGGCGGGGCATTGACTGACTTTTTCACACATCCTCACAACTTCGCGAGCACGCTCCGCATCCCCCGGGAACGGCCCACCGCTCTTCAAAGCGTCATGGTAGGCGCGAATACTTTCCTTCATTCCCACGAAAAAAGAATCGCACCGGGACTTCAGGCCAATCTTCGAGAAAGCATAGTCAAGAAAGCCCTTTCGAGCGAAGCGTTTGAGGAGGCGACCATTTCGATGTCCCACGAGAAACTGATCAAGAGCGGGCAACCATCGGGTGCGGCCTCGCCATTCAAAGAGGTCATAGGTCAAATCCGCTCGCAACGATCCATCCTGACCGGTTACGGTGACCCACCATTCTTCGAATTCACTTCCCGGCTGGAAGAACACCTGAGCCGTCCCACTCCTGCAGATCAGGCTCACCTGCCAGGTTCGGGGGAGCTCGACTCCCGAACTCAAAGGCCGTCGCCCGGAGAGAAGGACCGACAGGTCTTCAACCGGACCAAGAAGCCGCTCCACGACCGAAAGAGTATGAGGCAAGAGTTCCATGGCCAGGTTTCCCGGCTCCTGGAACATCCAGTGCCCGATCTGCCCCGCGTCAAGCTGGCGAAGTGGAATGCTGACGCTTGCACTCACATGCTCGACCTTGCCGATCCTGCGAGCATCAATCTCCTTCGTCATCTCGGAGACAGAAGGATGGAAGAGTGCGTTGTGATTCACCCCGAGTCGAACACCACTCTTCTTTGCCACGTCGATGAGCGCATCACAATCCTCAACGGACAGAGCCATCGGTTTTTCGAGGAGAACCGGGACACCAGCCTTGAGAAGAGTTTCGGCGACACGACGATGAAGATGAGGAGGCACCAGAACATGGGCTGCGTCCGGACGATGGTCCGAAAGAAGCTCATCGAGAGAATTCACCACCACCGGAACAGACCAGGCGTCGCCAAACGCCCGACCTCGAGCGGAATCCACATCGCAAACCGCCGAGAGAGTCAAACCCGGGATCGATGCAATCGCTTCGGCGTGAGTGTGGGCGATGAATCCCGCCCCGATCAAAGCCAACTTACTCACCAGAGACACTGCTCTTTCAATAATGGTGGTTCGAGATCATCCCAAACCGATACCGGGTAACTAAACGTTTTCAAGAGATTTATGCATGGAAGCATCAACCTCGAAAGAGCCCGCAAGAATCAGGAGTTGCCCGTTGCCACCGGCCAGCGACTACGGCACACGGAGTCTACCAGATGGGCAACCGGGTTGCCGGACGAGAATCCAGGCCCCCGAAAATCATCGGCGCTCAACCCGGATGGTGTCGCCAAGTTTTACCTCTCCCGGCTGGACCAGCCGGGTATTGACCCCCCGCAGACGCATCTCCATTCCGCGGGGCGACCTGACCCACAGAAGAGCCTCCTTCCCGAACCGGACGGCGAACTTCTTGCAACCTCGATGGAGCTGATCCGTCACCTCAAGAATTGCGCCTCCGATCTGGATTCGGGCACCCACCGGAAGATTCTCAACGCTGAGGTCGAGGTCGACCAGGAACTGATCGCCGGGCAGCGGCAGACGATCCCGCTCGATGGCCACAAGTGCCGCAACCCGTGAATTCATCAGGGTAATTTGCTTATCCGGATGAGGGGATCCGTCCGTTGTTCTGGAACTTCCACGAACACTCCAGTTGTCTCCAATGAGCCCTTCCTCGAGATCAAGCTGGCATCGTGACGGGAGTTCCCGCTCACCAGCACAGGGTCGACGAACGATGAGGTCAACGGTCCCCTCATCAGCTGGCGACTGCCGAATCGCTTCCAATCCGGCTTCAAGCTCATCACTCGTACGATGCATCGTCATTCCCTTATTCTGCACTTACCCGGAAATCTTCAAAAAATATAGGGGCTTCCGACTTTCGTGTGGGCAGAAACCCCCAGAGAAAGCCCAAAGGGAGGAAGGCCATAAAACGGTCTGCTCCCTCTCCCTCCAGCTCTGAGCATGATTTGGGGGCGCCCCCTCACACCCTGAGGGGGCTCGCAAGGCTTTCAGGTGATTGTTTCTCTTGTTGAACATGTTGAACCGATCTGCGTTGATGTGGTTTCGTAATCGGGTTGGATTCTCTGGCCCCGAAGATTCCGGGAGTCCACAGGACTTGTCTTTGGGAGCTTCTCCTGGCCTGGCGTGTTTGACAGCCAAGGCAAGATCTTTCAAGTTGCACTCCATGGTTTTCTTGATCCACGCTTTCTCGGTGGCAGATTCCGCAACGCGGACTATGAAAGATCACCCTTCCAGAACCGATGATCGATCTCCGTGAACTTTCTCAGGGAACTTTCTCAGGGATCGGCCGGCCTGAAGAAGCTCATAGACTTTGGACTTGCTGATGTTGAGATTTGTCCTGGCATAGTGAGCGGTGCAGGAGTAACCGAGTTGATGAAAGAGTTCTCGCTCTTCCATATCGTTGAGAAAGAAGGCCAGGAAACGATTCCCGGTGTCATTGGATCGAAGAGCTCCGTGGATTCGTTCGACGACATCGTCAACGGGAAGACCCGAGACGAGTTCTTCTCGGGCGTATTCATGAAGACAAGGAGTGGTCGGAATGTGCATTGCCACGGATACTTCTCCTATTTCTTTTCAATCTTCTTTTCAATGCCCACAAGTGTGTGGTGCAAGAATGCTTCGTTTGTTTAGATGATGACATATCCTAACATAATGCGAACACAAAGCAAGGGTTATCGCTTGGTATTATCGGAAAATAATCAGTAATATTCAATAATGGTCGGAGCGCCCTCGAAGGGCGCTGCCCTTTGACGTCCGCCGTCGCCGTGGCATTCCCATTTTTCTTGTGTTCGAGTCACTTCCCACA
>JAJDCM010000234.1 GCA_029260825.1 Planctomycetota bacterium
TGACGAGGTCGTCGAACGAATCCACGGGGCTCTTCGATCCTATGACACCGGGAATCGTTTCCTGGCCTTCTTTCTCAACGATATGGAAGAGCGAGAACTCTTTCATCAACTCGGTTACTCCTGCACCGCTCACTATGCCAGAACAAATCTCAACATCAGCAAGTCCAAAATCTATGAACTTCTTCCGGCAGGGCGATCCCTGAGAAAGCTCACGGAAATCGATCATCGGTTCTGGAAGGGTGATCTTTCCTGGTCTCAGGTAAGGCTCTTAGTCCGCGTTGGGAATCTGCCACCGAGAACTCTGTCAAATCTCAGTTCCCTCTGCGCGACTTGCCACAGCCATGTCCATGAAGGCTTCCTCACCGTCAAAGGAGATGCTGGTAGTCCAATGTTCTTCAATCTTCGGGGCCAGAGAATCCAACCCGATTACGAAACCACATCAACGAAGATCGGTTCAACATGTTCAACAAGCGAAACAATAACCTGAAAGCCTTGCGAGCCCCCGAATCATGCTCAGAGCTGGAGGGAGAGGGAGCAGACCGTCGTATGGCCTTCCTCCCTTTGGGCTTTCTCATGGGCGTTTCTGTCCACGGGAAAGTAGGAAGCCCCAAAGTAGGAAGCCCCAAAGTAGGAAGCCTCGAAAAAAAGAGCAGACAATCTTTTGCCTCACGCGAACAAGATGAAGTTCATCCTGTAGAACGAGATCATCACAGTCCTTAATTCCGGAGTCTCCCCCATGTTCTCAAAAGACCAATTCCTGGCTGCCATTGCTCACGAACACAACCTTTGCAAGCACCTTTTCGCTCAGCTACCGGAATCTTGCCATGGGACAGCTCCTGCCGACGGCATGCGCACCGGGCATGAGCTTCTCACCTACCTCACTCGATGCAGCGCCGCCCCCGCCCGCGCCCTCATCGCCAACGATTGGTCAAAGATCCGAGAGGATGCAGCAAAGAACAACTCGATGGCCGTGCCCGATTTCCCCGCAACCATGGACGCTCAGCTCGACGAGCTGAACGAACTGATCGCACCCCTTTCCGATGCTGACCTTCAGAACCAGGATTCTTCCCTTCCCTGGGGCGCTCCCTGCAAGCTCGGCGAAGGACTCGTCAACACCAGCCTCAGGTTCCTCACCGCTTATCGGATGCAACTCTTCCTCTACGCCAAACAGGCAGGGCGAAAAGATCTGGGAACCGTCGATTGCTGGTTCGGAGCCAAACAACCCGGAGCCGCTTAAGCAGCCCGCCCAGACTCACGCCCTGAGCCACATGTCCGAGGGATCGGGCTGTGGCTCGGGAGCTCAGGAATCGGGTTTCACGTGCCAGGAGCAGAATACCGGGGGTACTCGATGTACCGCGCCGTTTCATCGGCTACTTCTCGCCCGTGCTTCTTCTCCACCACATAGAAGGCCATATCAATTCCCGCAGACACTCCGGCAGAACTGATGATCCCATCATCAACCACCCGCTTCTCACGCTCCACCGTAACGCTCGCATCAAGGGAAGCCAGCGTATCAAGAGCCCCCCAATGAGTGGTCGCACGTCGCCCGGCAAGAAGCCCCGCCCTCGCGTAAAGAAGCGACCCCGTACACACCGACGTCGCAAGCTGCGCTCGGGATGCGGTCCGCTGGATCCAGGTGAGAGTCTCATCGTCTTCGAGCAACGGACGGGTTCCGAATCCACCGGGAATCAAGAGAATGTCAAAGTCCGGCGCATCTTCAAAAGCGTGGTGAGGCTCAACCCTCAAACCACCGGTCGCAACCACGGTTTGTAGTGTCTTCGCCACGGTGACGACGTGAAAGGGCGCACTCTCTTCCGACCTTCGAGACTCGAGCCCCGGCTCCGTTCGAGTTCGAGAGAACACCTCAAACGGCCCGGCAAAATCAAGCACCTCAACATTGTCGAAGATCAAGATCCCAACGATCTCCTTCTTCATTTTTCATCATCTCCTGGGTGAGAAGCCTCAACCCACACGATTGCCCGGACCGGAAACATCGCCCGCCCGCCCATCGAAGCACGAGCAAGCAAGAAATACTCCCCCGACGGGACCGGATCCCCATCCTCATCCGTCCCATTCCAGCGAAACCGGACCTGATCCTGGGTCACATCCGTCGGAAGGATGAGCACTCTTTTTCCCTGGCGATCAAGAATCTCGACCGTCGCCTTGAACGGCCCCTTCCTCGAGGACGAGGCAACCACAGCTCCCTCACAAACATCCCGAAGAGGAACAACCACAGATCGACTCAGGGTAAGCCCGGGGCTCTCCTCGCCACGAACCCCGACCAGAGAGATCGCCTTCGAACTGACCGACTTGAAACTTCGCCGAGCCTTGCCAGAGTCTCCCGCCTCCAGCTGCAGAACCCCCTCCTCTAACAAACTCGAAATTTGACCGGACTTCTCATCATTCCCCCCGATCAGGTCAGCCACCACCGCCATTTCCGAAACTCGAAGCCGCTGCAGGGATGGCTCGACCGTCTTCGAATTCAGGCGCAAGACAGCCCCGCTATCCGGGTGAAGCTCGCGGACATGACATCCGAGGCCAAAATAGAAATCATGGTCCAAGAGTTCGAAGGAGCGAGCAAAAGCCTCGGTGCGAAAACGCAGAACGGGCGTCCAGGTCTCGAGATCGGCCGAGCCATAGACCCGTACCAAAAACGGCCCCTTGGGTGTCTCCCACCCTCCTCGAGAATCAACCCGCTCACAGGTCATGACGAAACAGAATTCAGAAGAAGCGACGACATCAAAGGGAAGTCCTGAAAGCGGAAGCCTCTTCTTTTTACCTGAAATCGATCGGGCAACATAACCCCTCAACGGAAACCATTGGTGGTCACTTGAGTTTGCCCCCAGAACGTAGACGAGCGCTCCCTTGAAGTTCACCGCACGGTGCACTCGTCCTTCCCGTCCCCCATCCGAAAAGACGTCCCGGGTGCGCCCAATCCACTGAAAGAATTCTCCATCGTACTGGAGGATATTCCTGCGGTCGGAACCATAGGGAACACCGTTCAACTCGAACAGACCGTACACCCTTCCAAAGGATTTCGAAGCAGAACGCCAGGTGGCACCACCATCGGAAGAGGCCATGATGGTGCGAGATCCCTCAACCTCTCGGTTCGCTCCAATAGCAGCAAACAAGGTTTCCTGGGAGTACAAGAGATCGTAGACGTGAATCGCCCCCGGGACCGTTCGGTACTTCTTCCAGAAACGGTTTTCACGAATGTAGAAATTCCCGAGCTCCCAGGATTCGGTCGGGTCGTGACCCGGCGAAGTGAGATTCCCTTCGATGATCCGAAAGACACTCAGCTGGCAGTCCGGCAGTTCACCCTCGGAAAAGAAACGGCCCTTCTTCGGATCGAAGCCCCACACTTCAACCGGCGCTGCATTGGGAGCAGGGCCCTCATTGTTGCTGTTCCCGGACCCGATAAAGAGTTTTCCATCAAAGGCCTGGAGATCCCAGATGTTGCGAGCGTAGATCAAATCGCCCCCGGGGTATTTCTTCTCCAGGGGAATCCCGAGGCGTTTTACCTCCTTGGAAAAGTCCGGTGCTTCAGAAGCAAGTCCATCCCCGTGAAAGACCGCAAAGAGGACCACGAACAATGGAATGAACCTCACCGACACTTCTCGCCATCCCTTCCGGTCATTTGCTCGTCAACTGCCAGACTCCGTCCCACTCTTCTTCCCCCTTCGAAGCCTCAAGAACGCCTCGTAACTCCTTTTTGTACGTCTCAAACAACGCATCCGAGGGAAGAGAATCAAAAATCTTCAGCGCTTCTTCCCATCTCTTCTCATCGAACAGCTTCAAAGCGAGTTCGAATTTGGCAAGGTACTCGGGATCCACTTCCCCATCATAACCAAGAGGCTCGATGACCTGAACCGGCGTCGCACGCCCTACGACCCGGATTCGACCAATGGGCCTGGCTACGAGTTCAGGACACTCCGCTTTGGCCTGATTCCAGGTGGCGTCAGAGACCATCAAGTACGTTCCAAACCTCTTGTTCGCCCCTTCCAGCCGGGCCGCCAGGTTCGCGGAATCTCCAAGCACCGTGTAATCAAAACGATTCACCGAACCCATGTTTCCCACGACCACCTGACCGGTGTGCATTCCAATCCGCATCTTGAGAACCGCCCCGGTTTCCGCTGCGAATTCTTCCCGCCGATCGGCAAGTTTTCTCTGGCAACGAAGAGCAGCTCGGCACCCGCGTAGTGCATGATCGGGCTGATCCAGAGGAGCATTCCAGAACGCAATAATGGCGTCCCCTTCGTACTTGTCGAGGGTCCCCCCCTCCTCAAGAATGATGTCGGTCATGTCGGTCAGATAGTCGTTGAGAAGCTGGGTCAGCTGCATGGGCTCAAGGCCCTCGGAGATGGTGCTGAAGCCTTCAAGATCGGAGAAAAAGATGGTCAGCTCACGCCGCTCGCCACCAAGCTTGAGCTTCGTTGGATCTTTCAAGATGTTCTCGATGACAAGAGGGCTCAAGTAATGCTGAAACGCATTCGTGATGAAACGCCGTCTCCGTCCCTCGGTCGAAGAATAAGCCAATCCGCCGCCGATGAGACTCAAGAGGACCGCGGCTCCCGGCCCAAGAATGGGCCACCAGACACCAAGGGGATAACCGATCATGCCAAGGGCAATCGGCACCGGAAGCACGAGCGCGGCAGCCAAGCTGACCTGTCTCGACGAGCGAGCAAAAATGCTTGTCACCGAGAGAATCAAGCTCAAAAACAACGTAGTGATCATGACCGACGAGTTCGACGCGACCTCAAACGCATCCTTTCGAAGCAAGTTGTCCAGAAGAGTCGCGTGGACTTCAACCCCCGCACTCTTTGGATTCAGCGGAGTCACATGAATGTCTCGAAGCCCCGGCGCTGAGGGAGCAAAAAGAACATACTTGTCGCGAAAGATCTCCGGCGAAAGAAGCGGCGTATCTCCATCCATGAGATTCAGTCCCGACTGGATGACGGACGAGGCGGAATAGGCAGGATACGTAAACTCGGTATCCGGATTCCACCTCCGAAACCGCAGTGGCGTTGAACCATTCGCAAGGATGGGAAGGCTGACATCGTCCACCTGAAGTCGGTCCGATGTGAGACTCCACCGGTGCTCCACGGGTTGCCCTTCGGAATCCCGATCAGCAGCAAGATAGACTGCCAGCCCCAACATGGGGACGGGACGTTCTCCGAAGAAAAAGACGGGGAAACAATGACGAACCACATCCTCGTCGATAGGCCCTCGGCCCACATGACCGAACATCGTGGGGCCCGAAATCAGATCTTCGCAATAGAACTCAAAACCCTGCTGAATCAAGGCAGGAGGGTACCCGTCCCGATCGAGGGAAAAAAGAGAACTCGCCGGATCCTTCGCGAGTTCCGGCCAGGATTCGGTAACCCGGCGGCCAGTCGATGGCTGAAGCGCTCCGACAAACCTGGTGGATTCCATCGCGTCCCGAAAACCAATGTCGTCGTCGACTCCCTCCTCCGACGATCCCGTGAAGAGGAAGTCAAAGCCAACCGCCCGAACACCCGCCTCCTGACAGAACCGAAGCAGGGGGCTATACACCACACGAGGCCACACCCACTTCCACTGGCGATCTTCCGACGCTGCCCAGTCGAGGCTATCCTGATCCAGAACAACCAGGACGATATCCGGATGAGGCTCCCTGGCAAACAAACGCTGACGAAGATCCCAGCTTGCAAGCTCGAAGCGTTGAAGGGCGTCGTTGATACCCGGCACGAAAAAGGCCACCAGAAAGCTAGCCACTCCGATGGCGCAACCCAGGACCAGCTTGATCAACGCTTTCACGAAAAGACCTCAGCTTCGACTATTTCGGGCACCCCTCATCGCCGCGTCAAAGCGGGATTGGCGCGCAGAATTCCTCGTGATTCGATTTGCCGAAATCATGGGCTCAACCGTCTCAATCCGATCTTCTGGTGAGGGATGGGTCTTTCCAAACCCGCCCCCGTTTGATCCAAGAGATTTCTCCATCACCTTGAGCATGGCGACCATCGCCGCCGGGCTGTACCCGCATCGCTCAACGATGGCAACTCCCTGGACGTCGGCCTCTTCTTCCAGATCACGGCTGTACCCATTGACGATGAGTGCTTTCGTAACGTCGTCAAGAACACCCTCAAACATGTCCCCGAGAGCCGCCAGATCACGCCCTCCTGCCGCCTGCTTGGCGGCTTCCGAGCCAAGTTTCGTGAAGACCTTCGTCCACCGACTACTCTTGATACTTCGGATCGCGTGACGATTTTGGATGTGGGCAATCTCGTGAGCCAGGACAGCGGCCAGCTCTTCTTCTCCATCACAGCAGGCAAGCATTCCCCGCGTCACGAAAATGAAGGCGCCGGGAGTCGCAAAAGCATTGATCTCATCCGAATCCAGGATGATGAAGTGGTAGCCGGAGTAGACTTCCGGCATATCCGAAAACTCCGCCACGGTGGAGCCAAGCTCGTTCAGATACAAGGTGGCGGCATCGTCTTCGTAGACACCGTAGGTGTTGATGATCGTGGCTGCTGCCGCTCGACCGATGTAATACTCCTGCTCGGGAGTGATGGTGTCGACGGCTTCCACGAGTTGCTGGCCGACGGCAAGACCACTCTTTGCCATATCAACATCTTTCTTGTCGACGCCCGGTATGAAACCAGGAGCCATGTCCATGGCCGATTCCAGAACAGAGCATCCGGAAATCACGAGCATCGCGGCCATCAAGAAAAACGAGAGGAGACCGATCCCGATTGAGTTCTTCATCAGGAAACCTCCTTTGGCTTGAGCTTACCCTTCTTGACGAACTCGACGACCTGCTCCGGCTTTACCTTGAATTTCGGGTCGTCTTCCAGCTTGTCCAGAAACGCAAAAGCGGAGGTCAAGTTGACGTTCTTCTTGCGGTAGGCGTCTTCGATTTCCTTGTCGAATCCCTTCCCGGCAAGCGCCACATCGTCAGCTTTGGCCATGGCCGCGGATGCTCCCGTCCCCTTCATCTTGAGCTTCTTCTTGGTGAGAGCGCTTGTCCGCATGAAGCCCGCAAGAGGAGTTTTCTGCTGGGACTTGACCTGGATCCAGGACTTTCCGGGTTTACCCACGATGCTAACTCTCGAGCCGTACGCCAGCTTCCCCAGGACCTTGGAAAGGGCGCTGGCCTTCTCCCGTACATTGCTCGAGCGAACCTGCACGCTCATAGCATCCTGCCCAAAGACCGGATTCCACATGGAACCCGCCCCGAGCACAAAGACCAGTAAGATGAGCACCGCCAACCAACGATGAATCATGAAGAACTCCCTCCTACAAGAACTTCCCAGGTGAGCAAAAACCAATCCGGGGATTCTACACAAAAGAGGAAGTCAAAGGGACATCCGAACGCAAGTCGCCTCCATCGTTCACGTTGCTTGGGTTTTTTCTCCCCCCCGTATGTGTCGGGGCGACCTGCAGGCACGTTCCTTCTCCCAGCCCCTCGGGATTGAACGCGGGGGCCTCCCATGTCAAGGTAGGCCCATGCGGTCGAACCGGGGAACAGTCACGCCGACACGAGGGCGAAAGCGAAAGCGCTATCTTCTTCTCACCTTGATTCTCGGGGGATGCCTTGTCGGCTGGTCCTGGGTCGAGGCCCACCTGATTCTTCAGGTGAAGGAGATCCGGGTTCAAATACCCCATCTGGGTACGCTTCCCCCTGATTACATCATTGCTCAGATCTCCGACATCCATCTTCGGGAGCCTGGCCCCAGGGAAAACCTTCTCGTAAGAAAGCTCCGTGATCTCGAGCCCGATCTCCTGCTCTTCACCGGAGACTACGTCGGGGGATACCTCGAAGACCTTTCACCGAAAAAGCGAGATGTCCGTCTCATCGAGCTCGAGAAGGTCATGGCTGAGATTCACGGAACTTGCTCCGGATCTTCCATCGCCGTTCTCGGAAATCATGACACGGATCCGGCCATCACCTCGATCTTGCGCCGGGTCGGCATCAAGGTTCTGAGGAACCAATCAACCCTCCTCGAAACCCCAGGAGGACCTCTCCAGATCGTGGGGATGGATGCGTTCGACTTGCCGCTCGTCCCGATCGATCCCAAAGCCGATCGGTTCGAGGCCACCGAGCTCCTCGGCTCGAAGGCTTTCGTGACTTCATCGGAACGGCGGGATCTTTTTTGTCACTGGGTTGGCGCTGGTGCCGACGAACTTCTCGAAATCGACATTCAGGCCGATCTTTACTTTGAATCTCCACAGGGAGAGATCTCACTCCTTGCTGGATCACGGATTCCGTGGGACGAAGATGGGTTCTATGGTATCGGGCGCGCATCCCCCTATCGGGTCCCGGACGGTTCACGCTTTCACTTCACATGGAAAGGGCACCAGATTCTCGTCTCCTCGAGAGGTCTTGCTGAAAAGAGCGTCTCTCAAACCTGGTACCGGGCACGGCTTCGATTGGAGCGAACCGGTGAATCGATTCTCCTTCAAGGGAAAACCTGGAGACGGGATGAACCCGAACCTGACAAATGGCGACTCAAGGGCGTCGATGAACACATCCGTCGTCCAGCCAGCGGCACCTTTGGCATCCGAACCCGCGGTCCAGGAAAAAAGGCCATCGACAACGTCGTGGTTCGCGATCTAGACGGCACCCTTCTGTACCAACAAACCTTCGATTCACTCCCGGGAGACTGGGAGGAGGGCCCCAGACGATCGAGACTCGATGTTGCCATGAGTGGCATCGATCCAGCCCTCCCCACCATTGCTCTTATTCACGTTCCGGATCACGGCGCCTGGGCCGGAACCCGTGGTGCCCATCTCATCCTCGCCGGCGATACCCACGGAGGACAGATCGAGTTTCCGTTTCGCAAATGGATCGTCCAGAAGTTCCTCGGCCCCGATCGGCTGACCGGGAAATACATACGAGGCCGGTACAAAGTCCCTGGTGCTGCCGAACTCTACGTCACCCGCGGAATCGGAACGAGTTGGCTCCCGCTCCGATTCCTTTGTCCTCCCGAACTCACCGTCCTTCGACCCGAGCCGGTCCATCCAGAAGAGTTTGCAAGGCCTCAAGACACTCGCTTCCAGTAGAGATCCGGGACAAGATCCCATTGATTGAACAGGGAACCGATATCGTCCTGGCCGATTCGATCCTTCTCCTGAAGACGAAGCCCTCGAGCTCGAAACATCCGCATTCCTTTTTGTTCGTACGGAGCAGGGAGGGAGCCCTTTCCTCCGTGCCGACTTGCAAGGCAAAGCCAGGGAATTCCAAGCGGACGACAGATCTTGTTCTCAACCCTGGCCAGGATTGCCGACCGGAGCTCCGGAATCTGACGACGAAGATAAATGCCGTTCAACCACACAACGGGGTCATCAAAAGCAGTCCAGGCAAATCCACCGAACAGGAAACCGCGAGGAATCCACCCCTCTTCTCGATGCCGACCTTCGACCAGAAGGCCAAACGTCAGCGGATCTCGGATCTGGCGCAAAAGAATCCCTTGACCGTCGACCCTGGCGTGCAGGTAACCCCGGCAATTGCTGTTGAGGCAACAACTCACTCCATCTCCCAGTCGAAGGTAGGTGAGGAGGTCGCGGCATTTGTGTAAGGGACGGACTCTGTAATCCTGATGCGCGATGGTTCCCAATGACCAGAGCGCTTCATCCTCTTTGAAGTCAAGGAGACTTGCCTCTTCCTCGATTCGATGGCGGGAAAAGATGTGTTTTCGGCCGGGGATTCTCTCCAGGAGTAATCCTACCCATTTTGGTGCAGGCTTCGTCATGGATCGAAGACGGCGCAATGTAAACCGCCAACGATCCACGCTCCACGTGCGAAACCGGTCCATCTCACTGGGGGACATCCATTGAAGTACGTGAATCAGCCCCGCATTCTGAGACAGAGAATCAAGCAGCCCGCAGAGAGTTCCCTCGGTGAGCCTCCTCCAGGTTTGCCGGGCGCCCGTCACAAGGCCCTCCGGCGCGTCAACAGGCTGTCCCCGGAGGAGCTCCCGATCAAGAGCGCGAATCGCGCTCAGACGAGGCAACGACCCCGACTCACTGAAAATCAACTTGAAGAGTGCAGCGCCTCGGATTTCTCCGCGGAAGCGAGAGGAGAGGCTGGCAGAGAATCGGAGGTAGGCATCGGCGAATCCTTCCTCCACAACCCGATAGCCCTCAAGAGCCACAAGAGCATCGACGATCTCAAGACCCATCGTTTCCAAGCTGCCCCCCTCTCGAATCAGGAGGCTCAAAGCACGCCTGGCGTCGAGAGAGGCGAGGGCATCAAAGATCACTTGCGTGGAAAGGCTTGCCGACCCCCCCGACCGAAGAGCGTGCACCAACAGGCGCACCGAAGTCTCCCCACCAATGTTGAGCAACGTACGAAGGCGAGAAGAGGCAACCGAAGGTGAAAGGCCTTCATCGACAGATCCAGACTTCAGAGCTTGCTTCGCCCCACGAAGAAGAGCTTTGCGGTGACTCCTGGCCGCCGAGGAAAGAGAGACTCCCTCGTCGAATGCAGCACGGAGGCGAGAATTGGAATCGGTCAGCACCGGAACACTGTCAGTCTCGATTCGACCCAGCAAACCTTCGACCTGAACCGATTCAGGCCTCCAAGCGGCATCGTCAACTCCCGGCTGGGGATTGACCTTTGGAAGAAGATTCGCCTGCCACCAAAAAGCACCGGCCAGGATCGTATCTGACAAACCGGACGGAACTCGGCGATACATCCGTTCGGCCAGTCCAGCCACATCACTTTGTTTTTCGCTCCGCCCGGAAAAAAGCTCCGCCTGCCCCATGGGCCGAAGCAAGAGCCTCTCCATGTCACCTCTGCAAGCCAAGATCCCAAGTGGACAGTGTTCTTCATCAACCTTTGGTCCGGTCAAACGACAATGAAGGGCAAACAGGAAAGACCGCTCCAAAAGAGAGAGTGGCTCCCACCTCGGAACCCGGAGCTGATCCGGAAAACGAACACCCATCACCCGCCTGACAACTTCACACACCGCCCACATCGCCGAGTACTCATTCCTTTGGGCGTGATCAAGCTCGGCACCGAGCAGCATTCGATCGTATTCATGATCTGCAAGTCGCACTCGAGCAAGAAGAGACCTTGCCCCGCCGATCGCACCTTTTCGCAGGAGAACTCGAGCAAAACTCAAGACCAACCTCTCTCGCCAGCGCGCACTTTGAATCCCGCCGATGAGACGACCCACGTCTCCAAAACAATGATTCGTGAGAGCCTGCCTCCCTACGAGAAAGGCGCCAAGACCTTGCAAGCTCCTATTCGCACATCTCTGGATCACTTTCTGAGCGGCCTCAAACCCTTCCATCTTGCATGCATGCACACCAAGATAGGGGAGGATCCTTTCCTGATCGGCGATGGACAACCGAAAGAACAAATCATGGAACGAGGACAGATCCACCGCGTCCTGTTGAATCAGCCTTGCGAGCAAAGCCAACACCATGGGACGTGACACCGGAAACCTGTCCGCCTGAGAAGGAGATCCAACAAACACCCGCATCCGAGCGCGCCCCCCTCCCACATGGTGAAGCCCGGTCTGGGCAAGGGAAGCAGACAGATGAGGTCGGCTCAGTCGAGGAGCACACTCCCGGGCGAGGTCCACTTCGCCCGCTTGCAAGAGACCAACCAGAAAGGAAAGATCGGCGACTCTTCTGCCCTCTTTCATTCCCCGGATCATGAGTTGCAGAGCGACGGGGTTGAACTCTTCTGATGGCTCGCAAACCCATCGCCACAGGGTTCGGGCAATCTCGAACCGTGGATCTCCTTCCCCACGACCCGACGCAAAACAGGGCGCAATTTGCTCCAGGCTATTTCGAATGTCGTTGCGAAGAAAGGCAAGATGCGCCCCCAACCTCTTAGCTGCGGGAAGCATCGCCAGTAAGGCCGACAACCTCAGCCTGGGATCTAGAATCAAGGTACGGGCGTGATACATTTCGCTCAGCCGAATGACGGCCTGAGCATGAACATGAACATCGTAGCTTGGGGCCGTCACGGCACGCGGATACAGAGCTTCCATGCAAGGAACCCTCCGGAAGCACACACGTTGCCCAGCAAAGCTTCTACGAGGCCCAAACGCTCGAAGCGCAAGACGCAAACGGCGAGACGAAGGCCCGGATAAGTCATGCCGGTCAGGGCAAACAGGGTGTGGGAAAATGAAACGGACTCATTACGCAGGGGGGTGACCACGAAACGACTCACAACGGGGTGAAGTCACTTGTGGGCAGGTGCGAAACGAGTTCTCAGGCGAAATTCATCTTCATGGGCGCGTTCTCCTTCAAAAGAGAGCGAGGAATACAACATTCAAGATTCGAATGTACCTTGGCGACCCGTTCGCCGCAAGGGAGAACGTCAATCTTCCGGCCGCTCTCCCGCTGGAGCCATCTTGACCAGTCGGGGAAAAAAACGAGCCAGCGGAGTCACCAGATCGGACTGCTCCGCCATCACCTTCTCGATATCTTTGTAGACCATCGGCACTTCATCGAGGCCCGCGGACATGAGTTCAACCCCGTGGGAAGCCAGATGAGATTCAACATCCTTCCATCGGAACATCTGTTTTGCTTTCTTTCGCGACATCAATCTACCGGCTCCGTGAGCCGCCGAATTCATGGAATCCGGATTCCCTTTGCCACGGACCAGATAAGTCGCGCTGGCCATCGACCCGGGGATAACCCCGAGAGTCCCAACCGAAGCCGGCGTGGCTCCCTTTCGATGAACGATGAGGGTCTCCCCATCGTGCTCTTCCTTCCAGGCAAAGTTATGATGATTCTCCACGTCCAGAAGGACTCGAGCCCCCAGGTTCTTCGTCACATGTTTGTGGATGCAAGCGTGGTTCGCCGCCGCATACTTCCCCATGAGCTCCATCGCTTGCCAGTATTCTTCCCCTTCGCCGTGGCCTCCACCGAGGTCCAACCATGCCAGATGATGGAGCTCTCTTGGAAGCTCCGGGTGAATCTTCATGGCAATGCGACAGTAGTGATCGGCGACGCGAGCCCCCGCTCCTCGAGATCCGCTATGAGAAAGTAACGCAACATACTCTCCTGGATCGAGGTCAAACTCGGGCACACGGGACGGCAGTGTGAGGCGCCCGAACTCTACGAAATGATTCCCTGATCCGCTCGTTCCGAGCTGAGACCAGGCTCGATCCTGAACATGGCCGGTCACCTTCGTAACCATCCAATCCTCGTCCAGAACCGGATGAGAGCGCCTTCTCTTGAAGGAAGCACCGATCCCGAATCGGGTTTCCTGATCGATGGCCCGCTTGAGATCGAGAGTGCGACGATCGAGGTAGTCAAGTGGAAGATCCAGCACGCTCAGCTTCATGCGGCACGCAATATCAACACCTACTGCATAGGGAATCACCGCGTTGCGCACGGCAAGGACTCCTCCGATGGGAAGACCATAGCCCACGTGGGCATCGGGCATGAGAGCTCCCCGAACCGAAACCGGAAGACGACATGCGTTTCTCATCTGCTCGACGGAATTGTGGTCGAGATCCTCGCCCCACTGTCGATAGGGAGCCGACTTCGTCCGGTCGGCATATTGCTCCCGGGCCTCTTTCCACTCCCGGTGCAACCTTGCCAGGTCCCCGAAATGAGGGTGGTCGAGGAAATCCTTCGGGTCGACGGAAAGCCCGGTCAGGCCTCTCATGATGTCTTCTCGAGACATCTTGGCCTTTCTTGCCATTCCGGCAGCGACGATTGCGGCTTTCAAGACCGGTCCACTCGGAAAACCCAGCTTCTTGAGATCCTTTGACTTCACGAGTCTCCTCTTCTTCTTGCCTCACAACTCACACTTTGAGGATAACTTAAGGCGACCCAGGAAAGGAAACAAGCCCTCCTTCTCCCCCTCACCTGATTCGTTTTCTCGATCTCCTTCTTGAATACGTTCATTTGTACGTTATCATGGACGTACAAATGAACGCAGTCACCGACAGGAGATCGTCCATGACCGAACGCGCCCCCCTGGCTCGATCAGAACTCGAGATCGCCCGCATCGTCTGGAACCTCGGCGAAGCCACGGTGCGCCAGGTTCTTGAAGCCCTCCCTGCCGAACGGGAACTCGACTTCTACACGGTTCAAACCTACCTGCGCCGCTTGAAGTCCAAGGGTTATCTGGAGACCCGGCGCGACGGAAGAAACAACATCTACTCCCCCGCCATTCAACCGGGCCACGTGGTCAAGGAAATCACCGACGACTTCCTTCACCGACTCTTCGACGGCGAGACCCTTCCCCTCTTTCAGCACCTGATCGAAAACCAAGACCTCTCCAGGGGAGAAATCGATCAGCTCCAGGAGATGCTGAACAGGCTCAAAAAGGAGGAAGGGGAATGATGTCTTTGATTCTGACTCATATTCTTCAAGTCACTGTTGTCGTCCTTCTGGTGGCAGGAGTGATCAGGCTAGGTTGTCGAAACCGCCCTCACCTGGCTCACGCCCTCTGGATGCTGGTCTTCATCAAATGCCTGACGCCCCCCATCATGAGCTATCCGACGAGCATCTTCAGCTGGCTCGGCGCAACAAAGCCCTTTTCGACGGCAAAACTTGAGGGTGCCAGTGAAGGCAAGGACCGGGAGCACCTCGCCGCGCTTGTTCCGATGAAAGATGCTCACCCGGAAAACCTCGACTCTCCGTCTCGATCCGGAGTCGTAGCGTCCCAAGAGGTATCTTCGACTACTGATCTCTTCGAGACGGTCCCCCTTCTCGCAATTGTCTGGGCCGCTGGTGCCCTGCTACTCGTCGTACTCATCCGAAGAAGACGCAAATTGGGACTCAGGGCGATCAGAAATTCCAGTCTGAGTCCCGATCCACACCTGGTGCGTCTGGTCGAGGATATCTCGCGTCGGGTTGGACTTTCGAGGCCACCTCATTTTTCCTACATCGATGCTCCCTACGGTCCAATGGCCCATGGAGTCTTTCGTCCCACCATCGTGATACCGAAAAGGGCGACCCGGCAGGACGAATCCGGGCTCGAGGCCATTCTTGCCCACGAACTCACACACATCCGTCGAGGTGATCCCCTCGTGTGCACGTTTCAGATCATCGCCCAGGTGGTCTTCTGGTTTCATCCCCTCATCTGGTGGGCAGGAAGACTTGCAACCCGCGAAAGAGAGCGTTGCTGTGATGAAGAAACCGTGAGCAACCTGGGGTGCCCCCGCTCCCAATACGCCCAGGCCCTCATCAACGTCTTGAAGCTGAGACAAACACTCAACCCCGTTGTCGCCTTGCCAGGAGTACGCCCCGTAGAGGTGACAGCCAAGAGATTGGAGCATGTCATGAATCCTCAGAACCTTTTGCATCGCCGTTCCCCGCTTACCTGCCAGCTTGCCCTCCTGATCGGGGCCCTTCTTCTTTGTCCAGCTCAAGGCCTGGTCCTTGGAGCTTCCGATCCTCCCCCTTCTCTTGAAGAGGTGAGTGTCGTTTCGAATGGAAGCCTGATTCAGGTGAGCCTGGAGACTGGTGGAAAGACTCCGGTCGGAAAGCCGGGGGACTGGAGGAAAACGGATCACGCCGTTGGTTGCGGTGAAATGATCTACTCCACGGAGGGTAGGGATCTCTATGCAACCGACCCACAAACCGGACGGTGGCAGAGACTAGGAGAGAGAGAATTTGCCGGCACCCGATTCCTGATCTCGGCTGCAGATCAGCTCTTCATGATCGATGATCAAGGTAACCTCTATCACGTATCAAGAGAGAACGGAAACCTTGAACAAAAGGGACCCGATGGAGGTTGGACCAAAACCGATCATGTGGTTGGAGTCAAGGATCGCATCTACTCGGTAGAAGGTGCCATTCTCTACGAGACAAACCCTCAAGAAGGCACCTGGCGAAAACTCGGCTCCCCGGCTTTCGAGCAAACCTCCTTCATGGTGAGCGTCCAGGACCGGCTCTACACGATTGAATCCGATGGCAACCTTTATCACATCAACACCGACAACGGAGAATGGCAACGACTTGGCCCCAAGGGAGGGTGGATCAGCACGGATCACGCGGTGGGCGTAGGAGAAAGAATCTACTCAACCGAGCAGAGTGTTCTCTATGAAACCGACCCGAAAAAGGGAGATTGGCGACGGCTGGGAAACAACGACTTCCAGGAAACCGGTTTCCTTCTCTCGGTGGGGACAAAGTTGACGTTGATCACAAAGGAGAATGCATCCGATGATGATCGCGGAGTTCTCCTTGAGATCTACCAGCGTCTCGTCGACCCGGACCCGATCACATCGCCGACCCCAAGGAAAGAAATCCGATAGGAAACCGATTCCCCGGCCCGGGTGGGTGCCCGGCGCCGGGCTACTCGACCACCGTCACCCGGATGGTTGGAGTGGATCCAAAACCCACTCCCAGAGTTGGATCTTCGATCAACGCCTGCAGAACGAAAGTAAGCCCAACCCGAAGGTTGTGATCCTGACGGTCGATGACGGTTCCAAAATTCGGGAACGCCGGTGCATCCGGGCAATTCGAAAGCACCGGAGGAGCAAGACCCGAGAGTGGTCCCGATCCTCCACTCAATCCCGTGGTATCACAAATCAACCGGGTTCCGGTCGCAAAGTCGGGAGACGTTGGGTCCGGGTTGAATCCGAAGGGAATTTGATCTCGTATGAACGTCGGAGAACCGGTCGCCCCCACATCCGCAAAGAGGATGAACCGGGCAACTTCCATACGCGCCTGGATCTGCAAAAACACCGGAAAGTCCCGGGGCAACACGGCATCCACGGCCCCAAACTCTCCGTTGAGACTCAGAAGGCCCGAGCCGCTATCAAACGAGTCGTCTTGATAGACCCAGACATCTTCGTAGAGACCTCCGGCAAAATTCCCTCCGACCACGTACAGAAGACGGGTAGCCGGGTCCATCACCATGGGAAAATTATTGCGGCGGGGAGGTGCACCGGTAACGGGAAATAGATCCCAGGTGTTTCTTCTCAGGTCATAGGCCCATGTCTCGTTGAAATGGGACTGTCCGAAGTTTCCCCCGAAAAGAAGCAGACGATCCAGGGAAGGGTCCATCACCGCCCTCATGAATGCACGCTCCGTGGGAAAGAACGACGGAGCAAGGAGGCGCCACTCGAACGTGGCAAGATCAAGCTCCCACGTATCGTCGTAATACTCGAGACGATTGTTCCCACCAAAAAGAATTGCTCTTCCTGCGGGATCGTCCACCACCATGATGGAACCGATCCGTGGAAAAGGCGCAATGCTCGAGAATTGCTGGGTAAAAACGGCCGTCTCGAGATCGAACGTATAGGTCGTGCTGAAGTATGTCGCCCCATCAAAGCCGCCGAAGATCACCGCCTGGCCGGTAGCCTCATCAACCGCCACCGCGGGCCGACTCAAAAACGGGGCCGTTGCAGGGAGGCGGGTCCAGGTATCCGTTTGTAGATCAAACGCCCAGACGTCATCCAGCAGGAAAAGACCCTGATTGGTCCCCCCGAAGATCACCATGCGATTCCGCCGGGAATCGAGCACGCAGGAGTGATTAAAACGAGCGGGAGGGGTCGAGGGTGAAGAGGCCAGTCGGGACCAAACCCCTGTCGTGATATCCAGCGCAAAGGTCTCGTCCCGAGCTTCGAGAATGAACCCGCCAAAAATGACCAAACGGTTTCGAGCTGCGTCGAAGACGGCAGAGTGTTCGGCTAGAATTCCCGGTTCATCGCCGGTTGTGTCGAGTTCTATCCATCTCCGGGAGAACTCGGCAAGGAGTGAGGAGGAAAACAGAAGACATGCCGTGAGGCCAACCAGGACCGGCGAGCATGACCGCAAGCTCCGGATCATTCGAAAGCTCTGCTTGTGTAGCTCAACAATTCGCACCTTCATCGCCTTCATCCAGGAAGCCAGCGACGGGCTCCTCCTCTTCGACAAAGTCATCATCATAGAAGTCCTCTTCGTCGAAGGCGGCTTCGGTCTCGTCTAATTCTTCTTCTTCTTCGGCCCAATCGCCTTCTTCATACTCGATCTCCTCATCATTGAAATCGCATTCGAAGACATCGGCTTCATCTTCTTCGGGATCTGGCACGCGCATTACTTCCACCGCCACGCAAGATGCACTTGCATGTTTCCCTACCGGAAAGAAGACCCGGGAGGTGATACTTCGGGACTGCTGGATGATACCCAGCCACCAAAAACGCTCCAAAATCCATAGATAGCACGACCCCCGCCCGGATGAAACGACTTTTTTCGCAAGCCAGGAGAAAGGGTCGACGACCGCTGCAAACAGAGAGACACTGTCTCCATGAGCCCAGACCCCAACGCCTCCGACAACGTCGACATCCAAGGCATCGTGGAAAAGATCCTCTTTTGCAACGACAAGGGTGACTATACCGTTGCGATCATCCAGGACCTGAACGGCAATGAAGCTCATAAAGTCGTTGGTCCACTCGGTCCCCTCGAGATTTCCTCCGCCGTGCAGATCTCCGGTACCCTGGAAAAACACGACGTCTACGGGTCTCAGATTCGCGCTACACGGGTTGTTCCCACCGTTCCCACATCAGATTTCGGAATCCGGAAGTATCTGGCCTCAGGAGTCATTGACGGGGTCGGGTCGGTTCTTGCCGATCGACTTGTCGATGCCTTTGGCTCGGAGACCCTCGAAATTCTTGAGAATCAACCGCAACGTCTGAAGGAAGTGGAGGGTGTCGGCAAGAAGAAGATCCGCAGTATCTCCCAGGCGTTCAAGAGTCAAGAAAGCCAGAGACATCTACTCATCTTCCTTCATGGACTTGGGTTGGGCCCCTCCCTCATCGCTCGGATCCTGAAAACCTACGGTCAGGCAACCATCGCAACGTTGAAGAAAAACCCGTATCGACTCATTCGGGACGTCTCCGGGGTCGGTTTTCTCTCCGCTGATCGCATTGCCCTGGAACTGGGAGTCCCTCCCGAATCGGTTGAACGATCCTCAGCCGCCGCCGACCATCATCTGCGAATCTCGGCAGAGCGAGGAGGCAACACATGCCTTCCAAGGGCCGTCCTCACCTCGGAAGTCCAGGAGCTTCTGGGTTGTACCGCAGAGAAAGCGAAGGAGGGCATCGACCACGGAATCGAGAACGGACACCTGGTCGCGGAAGAACTCAAGAACGGCGAGGACCCCTGGATCTACCTGCACTCGCTTCACTGGTCGGAAAGCAGCGCCGCTCACCGGATCGACCAGTTGCTCACCACTCCAAGAGTCGGACCAACTCTCGTCCCGGAGGCCTTGACTGCCTGGGCCGAATCTCTTCTCAAAATCGAGCTGAGCCCCCGGCAAAGAGACGCCGTCGCCGCCGCTCTTACCCGCAAATTCTCCATCATCACCGGAGGCCCTGGAGTAGGAAAAACCACGGTGATCCGATCCATCTGCACCATCCTGGAAGCCAAGAAGGTGAGCGTTGCCCTCGCGGCCCCCACCGGACGGGCGGCAAAGAGACTGAAAGAGACAACCGGCAGACAGGCAAAAACCCTCCATCGGATGCTCCGGTTTGACCCGGCAACAAGCGAGTTCGGACACAACCAGAGTCGCCCCCTCGAATACGACGTGGTCATCATCGATGAATCGTCCATGCTCGATATCTGGCTCTTCCACTCCCTCCTGGACGGCCTGAAGGACTCCACAACTCTCATCTTGGTCGGTGATGTGGACCAGCTCCCCTCCGTGGGACCGGGACGGGTTCTTGCCGACATCATCGAATCCAAAACCGTCGAGGTCGTCCGTCTCACCCAGATCTTTCGCCAATCGGAACAGAGCCAGATCGTCGTGAACGCACACCGCATCAATCAGGGTCAACTGCCCGACCTCTCCCAGGAGTCTTCGGGAGGAGATCTTCGGGAATTTTACTTCATCGAACGGGAAGATCCGCTGGAAGTGCAACGCACCCTGGTTCATCTGGTCACCGAACACATTCCCAAGACGTTCCATCTCGACCGCTTGAACGACATCCAGGTGCTCACTCCGATGCACAAGGGGGCCTGTGGGTCAAAAGCACTCAACCAGTGCCTTCAGGGCTCCCTGAACCCTGCTCCATCCCCCGAGCTCAAGCTGATCGACGAGCCGAGTCAAGAAGCGGCGAGCAGTTCGGACCGGTTCCGGCTCACCCCCGGCGACAAGGTCATGCAGATCAAGAACAACTACGACAAGGAGGTTTTCAACGGGGACATCGGACGGGTGATCTCCATCTCCGAAAAAAATAAAGCCGTCCTGACCGAGTTCGAAGGAGTTCGAGTTCTCTACGAGGCCCAATCAACCGATGAGCTGGCGCCAAGCTACGCCATCACGGTGCACAAGTCTCAGGGGAGCGAGTATCCCTGTATCGTGCTTCCCCTCGTCCTCCAGCATTCCATCTTGCTCCAGAGAAACCTCCTGTACACGGCGGTGACTCGAGCGAAGAAACTCGTGGTCGTGATCGGTTCACGCCGAGCTCTTCAAGTCGCGGTGGCAAACAAAAGAGGAAGTGAACGCTACTCGGGACTGGGAATGCGACTCTCCAGGGAACCCAAGAGTCACGATGACTAGCGGATCGCTTCCCGCTCCACCTCGGGATAGGCCGCGTCTGTTCTTGGAAGGCGCCGCAGCAGCCTCTCGGCCATCTTGGGGACCAGCTCACCTCGGCTCAACGCTCGGCGAATGGAAACAACATTTCCCTGGACCCGAGCCTTTTCTCCGCTGAAACAACCGTCGCTCCAAAGAAAAGGAACCAGGGGCGTTGGCAAGTACGCGGTCACCGTCGTCCAGGGCAACCGTCCTTCCTCTTCAATGGCTTCCTGAACGACGATCAGGGGGGCATCCGCCTTCTTCTTGCGGCGAATCAGGGTGGCGTCCTGGAAGATGCGCCCGGGGCTTGCCTGAACGCGCCACCTTTCCGAACGGGTGGATGCTCGAAGAAGGCTGACTCCTTTTTCCCACTGCACGAGACAGTAATCCTTGGCACTGGGGAACGTCTGCAGCCTGGGGGTGAAGGATCCGGAGTAAGTCCTCGGAAGCAAGCTGATCCGATGGAGCTCAACTCCTTTCCTGGAATCGATCCAACCCAGCAGGCCCTTATCGGTAAGAACCACGGAATCCGGTCCCACGGTTGCGTTCGGCATCGCGGCAGCCTGGACGACATTCTCTCCCTCACAAAGGGATGCCAGGTCAACGGTCATCAGGGTCGTTCCGGTCGCGCCGTTGATCCCGTAAAGACGCTCGATGACCGGTTGAGTGATTCCAGGACGCATCCCCCAGACCTTCACGAAGACATCGGGCTCGGCCTGAGCTCCTCCCAGGTCGAGAACATCAACCTCGAACCACTGATCCGCCGACGATGTCGGCCCCATCCACAGCACTTCGCCACCGTCCCCGCTCACGCAAATGAGCTGAAGCGCGGGGTGCTCTCCAGTTGTTGCCGTACCCACCGCCTCGATCAGAAGGTCCACTGCTCCGTCACCGTTCAAGTCGGCGGTGACCGGGAGCCCCCCACCGTCGTCCCGCTCATCGGGAGGTGATCGGAAAGATGCGAAGTCTCGATCTCCCAGATCGGAAATCTTGAGAGACCAAAGACGCTCGGAGCGACGACGCCGCCCAAGATGAGAAGGTGGCCACACCTTGCCAAGAGTATTGTGTTGCCAGGTCGACAGCGCTACAACCTCGGTCAAGCTGAATCGAATCGCCCCGAAGGCGAGCTCACCCCCCGCTCGACTGAAAAGCCCAAAGCGAGTCGTGCCTCCATCGGAGGCTCCCATCCCGAAGTCAACAAACGATGGAAGACCGATCCTGGCCCGAACCTTATCCGGTGGTCGTACACCACGAGTCTTGCCGGCATACGGAAGAACGGAGTACAAGGAGTGTAGAGGATACTCCCGCTCTTCGTAGGATCGTTGCTGAGTCATCAGCACTCCACCGCCGCCGTCGGAAAAATGAAGCCAGGATGGAGGTTTGGAGATCGTTCCATCCAGCGGCGTCGGCCCCAAGACTCTTCCCGTACGCCCCGAAATGATGGAGAGATGGGAGTTCCGGTCCGACATCTCCACAAGAATCAAGTCTTCAACTTCGTCTCCATGGACGACTCCTGACGGAACATCCCGTTTTCCGAGGACGTCTCCGGTGACAAGTCGATCCGACACACGATGCGGAGACTCCCAGCGCCAGTCGATCGCACTCCCCCCACGAAGACGGGGTCGATGCCCGGTCAGGCAATGCACAACTCCCAGACGCGCTTCCTCTCTTTCGACCACCATGACTTCGACTCGATCGTCTCCATCCAGGTCCCCGACGCACGGTGCAAGAAAAGACCCTCCCTCCGACGTAAAACGAAAGAGAACCTCGGGGTCCTTCGAAGCCGGATCCGCCGTCATTGCATAGAGAGCATTATCTTCCACAAGGATCAGGTCAAGACCCCGGGACTGAATCGGCGCCAGAACCAATGATAGCCGTTCGGTTCGATCCCACACGGAAGTGAGGCCGACCTCCTCATGATCCGGAACCCGACCATGTGCCCCCTTGCTCAGCTCGTTTCGGCGTGAATAGGAAAAAATCTCGATGCCGGCGGGAGTCGGCACAAGGATCTCGTCCCCTGGGCTCTTGGGAGTCCGAGAGACATCGCCAACGAGAAAGGGAGTTTCCAGAAACGGACTGACCCCTTCTGCCTGGGTCAGTTCAAATTCGTGAACGAGCCGGCCATCCAGCCCGTTGTAGATGGAAAGGTGGGATGAGGTCCTCACAAGCACTTCCCATTGTCCATCGCCGATCACCGATCCCCGTTCACCAGTGCGTAGATCGGCGACCCCAAAGAACGGGACTCTCCGGTTGGGAGCGCCGGCAAAATGAGACGCCGGATCCTTGCCAAGGAGAGGCGATCCACTCACCGAAATCGACCACGGGGGCTCGCCTCCCTGGCACGGTAATGCGACCAGCTCGCTCCCTTCCGCGTACACGAGGAACTCGGCCGCACCATCGTTATTGAGGTCGACGCAATCTCGACCAAGAAGAGTCAACCCAGGGAATTCCAGCAACTCGGGCTCTTGCCCCCCCCAGGAAACATAGACTCCCCGAGGCTCCACTCCGACCGCATAATCAGGAACTCCGTTGGAATCGAAATCACCGACGATACCGTCGGTGATGCCGCCTCCTGCTTCAAGAGGATAAGTCTTCCAACCCTCCCGCTCTCCGGACCCGGGAAGAGTGAAGATAGCGAGCTCCTGCTGATCCACCGTTCCAACCACGCTCACGATCTCGGGAAAACCATCGTTTTCGAAGTCAACGACCGAAGCGGCACACTGGAATGTTCCCGACGGCGCCATGTACGCCAGCGAATCAAGGTCTCCTTGACCGAGCTCGAGAATCCTCATTCTCCCCACCGGATCGGGCTCTCTTTCCGTCACAAGAACGATCGCAGACAGCCGACCATCTCGATAAAGATCCGCCATCACGGGAGGAAAGAACGATGGCTGGATCGGATACTTGCTCCGTTCCACCGGTGCCGCCGAGATGTTCACAACGGTCGTCTGACCCCGGGCGGCATGGATCTCCTTTGTGGTCTCCCTGTGAAAACCCGGCTCGATGACCCGGACAACATGTCGGCTGTCGTTCACCGTACTGAGAGAAGGGTAGCTACGAATCTCCCTCGACTCGCCGCTCTCGACGCTGATCAACTCAACCGCCACGTCAGGGGGCTGAACATTGACTTCAATTCGAGGGTTCGCCTGGGGATTGACTGTGTAATTCTGTGTCAGTGGGTGCTTCCAGGGCCGACCTCCTCTTACCTCTTCGTACGCGCCCCAGGACCCATCCGCACCGATCTCGACCCGGCCCTCGATTGTTTCTCGATCCGTGGCTTCCACCCGAACCGTGTACAGACCTCGGCGAGGTATGTGGATCCGTGAACCCGCATCGCCACGAACCGTGGTCGCGACCCCATTTTCATCTTCTACCGCGAGGTAGACCGTTCCATCCCCGACGTTCATGTCAATCTGGAATGTAAGAGGGGCAAGGCTTCGGCTGACTTTTCGGTTGGGTCCTCGAAAAACCTCGATGACCTCCTTATAGGGCTTGAACCCCCCCTCTTTTCTTTCCAGCAGAAGCATCAGTTCCCCGGCAGTCGCCTCGACCAGGAGAGGAGTCTCCCCGAAAAGACGACCATCGATATACACGGACGCCCTGGACGGATCTGACTCGACCATGAAGGTCGCGGTCTGCCCCAAACCGAAGAACAACACGGTGACAATGACCAGCACCATGGCAAGAGCCACCGCCGCTGCTCGCGCTCCATTGCGCCTGACCATCCGGATGCCCCGGATGACCGGATGAAGCGGCCGGGCTTGAATCGCCTGATACCCCAGAAACCGATCCAGGTCCTCCGCAAGATCACTCGCGGTGCGATAACGATCCTCGGGCCTCTTTTCCAGACATTTGAGAATGATCGTTTCAAGATCGCTTGGTAGCGATCGATTGATCTTTCTTGGCCGGATGGGGGAGACGGTGAGGATCTTCTTCAAGATCTCCTGAGAAGACTGGCCGGTGAACGGAGCCTGAAATGTAACCAGCTCATAGAGAGTGACGCCCAGACTGTAGATATCGGTTCTTCCATCAATCGCCGATCGGCTGGCTTCGACTTGCTCAGGACTCATGTACTTGGGAGTCCCGAAGATGTCACCCGACCGGGTGATTGCAGAATCGTCATCGTCCCGGGCCAGCCCGAAATCCATGAGCATCGGGGAGCCGTGCTCGTTGACGATGATATTGGAAGGCTTGATATCTCGGTGCACAACTCCCAGATCGTGAGCGTACTGAAGTGCCCGCGCCAGCTGCAGGACGATCCGAACCACTTCAAAGACGTAGTTCCGATCCGGACGTGCCCGACCCGGATTGGGTTGATCCACGCACTCCTGGGTCTTGTTATCCGGAGAAACCTCGGGCCGGTGGGTGAAGACGTCCTGGAGATCGACCTCCGAAACCTCGGGCTTGTTGAACCAGCGCAGATCTTCAAGAACAGCATCGAGAGTTCGGCCCTCGATGTATTCCATGGAGAAGAAGTAAGTCCCATCTTCGTCGCCCACGTCATAAATGGGGACGATATTGGGATGGTGCAGCTTTCCCGCCGCCTCGGCCTCGCGTCGGAACCGTTTCACCTGGCGACTGTCCTGGGTCGGGTTCGAGGGCAAAACCTTCAGAGCGACCTGACGTTTCAGGGAAACCTGTTCGGCAAGATAGACCACTCCCATTCCGCCTCTAGCGATTTCCCGCAGAATGCGATAATCCCCGAGCTGTTTGATCTTCACCGCTGATCAACTCCTGCCGACGAAAGGAGAGAGTAGAGGGTGTATTCTATCAAGTACCTTCCTGACAGACTGAAAGTTGTAGAACCGGTTTCCATATCCTGAACAATCATGTCTCCCAAAAAGTCCCCAAAAAACAGAGCGAACCTTCCCCAAGAGGAGCCCCTGAAAGGGATTTCGGCCGTCTTCTTCGATGCCGGGAACACTCTGGTCGAGATGAACTATGCAATCTTGGCCCAGGCCTTTGACCCCCTCGGTGTCCATTGCTGGACTGCAAAGAGTGTTCGGAAGGCAGAACAAAGCGTCCGGCCAACCCTCGACCTGTACCTGAATACGGGTGAATCCACGGAAAAACTCCAGACCTTCTCCTACTACATGACTCTTATCGGGCGGTCCCTGGGAGTTGCGGAGAAAGAATTGGACGCAATCGTCCCCCGTATCGTCGAGCAGAACCAGAAACGCAACCTGTGGGAGGTCAAGACCAACAACGCGGAGAAGGTCCTTGGAGCTCTCCTTGGCGCCGGATTGGCACTCGGGGTGATTTCAAACTCGCGAGGAGACATCGCCGGCATCCTCAAGTCTCTCGGACTTAGCCACTTCTTCGGGTTCGTGCTGGACTCAGGCATCGTGGGCGTGGAAAAACCCGATACCAAGATGTTTGAGATGGCGGTTGAGCTAACCGGGCTCGAACCGTCCCGGTGCGCCTACGTTGGAGATCTCTATTCCGTGGATGTTCAAGGAGCAAAAGCTGCGGGACTCCGTCCATTTCTGCTGGATCCTGCTGGGGCCTGGCCTGAACTCCCCTGCCATAAGATCAAGTCAATCGATGATTTATCCCCATCCCTCTGATTCCTGAACCAGCTGTTTTCGGTCAAGTTACCCCTAGATCACCAATCCCTGCGCAGAGTAGTAAACCTTTTCTCCCCTTATTCCGAAAAGGGACTTGGGTCCAGTTATCCACCTTCCATCATCCACAACAATCGAGAACTCGCGATGGCTTCGATCGATGACATTTTCGGTCTCATCAAAGAACACGGTGCCTCTGATTTGCACATGACCACCGGTGCGCCGCCGATGCTCCGTGTTTCGGGGGAGATGGTCGCAATCAACTATGGAGAACTCACTCCAGATCTGAACAGGCGCTTGCTCTATGAGCTGATGTCAGAGAAACAGATCCAGAGGTTCGAACACGACAAAGATATCGATTTTTCCTACGAGATTCCCGGGGTCACCCGACTGCGCTGCAACATTTTCGAGCAGCGAAAAGGAATCGCCGGGGTCTTTCGATTGATCGGCACTTCGATCTGTCCAATCGAACAGCTGGGACTTCCCAAGCAGGTGGTGGACTTCTCAACCCTCCCCTCCGGCCTCGTGCTTGTCACCGGATCGACGGGAAGTGGAAAGTCAACGACCCTGGCATCCATGATTGACTACGTCAACAGCAACTTCCGACGGCACATCATCACCGTGGAAGATCCCATCGAGTACATCCACCAGAACAAGATGTCGCTCGTGAACCAAAGAGAGATCGAAACCAACACCAGAAGCTTTGAGACGGCCCTCCGAGCAGCGCTTCGCGAGGATCCGGACATCATCATGGTCGGTGAAATGCGAGATCTTTCAACGGTGCAGCTTGCTATTACCGCTGCTGAAACAGGTCAGCTCGTCTTTGGCACCCTGCATACAACGGGCGCCTCTCAGACCATCGATCGAATCATCGATGTCTTTCCTCACAGCCAACAGGCTCAGATTCGAGTCATGTTGTCCGAGTCTCTTCGAGGTGTGGTTTCCCAGAGACTGTTGCCCCGAAAAGATGGACGCGGGCGAACCGTCGCGTGCGAGATTCTGAATGTCACGAACGCCGTCTCCAATCTGATTCGAGAGAACAAGACCTATCAGGTACCCTCGATCATGCAAACCGGGCGGAAAGACGGCATGCAGTCCATGGATTGGCATCTTCAAGATCTCTTGCGACGTGGCATCATCAGTCGAGAAGTCGCCCTCACGAACGCGAACAACAAGTCGCTGTTTCAACACGCCGCCAGTCAAGCCGTTGGATCGGAGGCCTAGTCTCCCATGATTCAGGGATCCTCAACCGCATCGCACTCTGGCAGGGTCTCAGGAGACTTCAGCGCTCTTACCATCTTTGACCTGACCCAGCTCATGATGTTGAGTCAGAAGTCAGCCCTCCTCACGATTTCATGCAGGGGACGCAAGGGCTACGTCTACTTCGACAACGGTCAGATCGTCAGCGTCACCGATGATTCTCTCTTCCAGGGAACCGCTGCTGCTTTTCGGGTGTTTCTCTGGCAAGGAGGAACGTTTGATCTCGACTTCAGCAAACAGACTTCGGAACGGAACATTCGCATCCCCACCGAAAGCTTGATGCTTGATATTGCTCGTCAACTCGACGAGGCATCCATGGGGAACGAAGAAAATGAAGGTGCGGCTACGATTCGACCCTGGTCCAAACCCGAAAAACCGGAAGAGGACGGAGAAGAATCTCTCGATACCCTGCGAAAAGAGCGACTTCGCCAGATCAACAACACATTCGGCGAGATCGCCAATCGAGTTCTCGGTTCGCAAGGGAATGAAACAGCACCGGTCCTGACCCGCCTTCTCGATCGCACTCTCGAAAGTCGAGGCGACGCCCTGTTCCTCACTCCCGGCGGAGAGCCCCAGATTCGGGTCGAGGGTCGCGTCATTCTTTTACCGGACGAGCCCCCTCTCACTCCTCCCCATTGGGACGAGATTCTGGGGAACATCCTGAACGCTCAAGAACGAGGGCTTGTTGCTGAACAAAAGGAAATCCGCGTTGTGACCCAACCGATTGCGGGTCAAGCGTATCGAGCACTCGTTTCAAGCACCGCCCATGGACCGGTTCTTTCTTTCCATCCGCTTCCAGACGCGATGAAAGCCATTGCCGAAGCGTCGATTCCCCGAGATTTTCTGGAGGGAATCGAGAGAGAGACAAACTCGCTGGTAGTGGTGGCCGGTCAGAATTCAGAGACCGTCGACCGGTTGATTGCCGGCATCGTCGGGCACCTGGCAACCTCAAGCGGAAACCTTGGCGCCCTGCTGCTCCGTCATTCAGACTTCACTCTCGCCCCAGCAAAGGGCCTGGTCCTCCTACGACGGGTGAAGGAGAGCCAGGAGTACGTCCTGAGAACTCTTCGGCGGGCCCAGCTGCAACACCCCCGGTACCTGGGTCTCACGACCCTCAACGAGCCTCGTCTGTTTCAAGAGGCCTTGACCATCACCCGATCCCATCCAGTAACGATGGTTTGTAGCCTGGTCAGCGCAGGGATCGACGAGAGCATGACCCGGCTTCGCGGCCAGGACGACAGATCCATTGGCACCGGCCTCCCCTCTCTGTCCGAGTCGCTCGACGCCTTCATTCAGCTGGGCGCAAGCTCGAGCACGAATGGAGCCTCGATGCCGACCGTAGAGAGCATTCTCACCGGGGACGAGGTCAGAAATCAGCTGAGAGCTACCGTGTGATCAGGGGGTTCGTTTCACCCACACCCGCGAGCAAATTCTGAGCCTGACACTCTGGCATTCACTCCCCCCTCCAGATTCCAATCCAGACCGTCGGTGGCGGGCGTATTGGACGGGAGCGGGGGGAACCGTGCACAAAAAAAACCTCGCTGGGTTTTTGGGACCCAGCGAGGGTTTTTCGCTTTGCTTAACAACCTTATGCTTCTTACCGGCTTTTCAGCCAGCTGGCCTCCGCTTTGCCCACTCGTCACCGACGAAAGGATGTCCGGTCCTCGAGCCTGGTACGAATCCTCCGAGCTCGATCGCATACCCGGGGGGGCGTGCGCGGAAACCACAGAAAAGACTTAAATCGTATCTTTTAACGTCTTGGAAGGCTTAAAACCAACCGTCTTGCTGGCCATGATCTGAATCGCCTCACCCGTTTGGGGATTGACGCCTGATCGAGCCTTTCGATGCCGCACCACGAAAGTGCCGAATCCGACTAGCTGTACAGACTTATCGTCTTCTAGCCCCTGCCGAATTCCCGCCATGACGGCCGCCACACAACTCTCAGCGAACGCCTTGGAACTTCCGGTTTCTTGCGCGACATGGTCGGTGAGGCCGGCCTTGTTCATGCCCCCTCCTGTTTGATCTGGGTCAGGCCCGGGCCCCGTCCCGAAGGATGGGCCCGTCGAAGCCTGGACCAACGAGTTATCGGCGAGCTTTCTTACGAGTCGCCTTCTTCTTCGCTGCCTTCTTGCGCGTAGTCTTCTTCTTGGCTGCTTTCTTACGAGTCGCCTTCTTCTTTGCAGTCTTCTTCTTGGCGACCTTCTTCTTCGCAGCCTTCTTGCGCGTGGCCTTCTTCTTGGCAGTCTTCTTCTTCGCTGCCTTCTTGCGCGTGGCCTTCTTCTTGGCAGTCTTCTTCTTCGCTGCCTTCTTGCGCGTAGTCTTCTTCTTCGCTGCCTTACGCGCGGTCTTCTTCTTGGCTACTTTCTTCTTTTTGGCGACTTTCTTCTTCGCCACTTTCTTCTTCGCAGCCTTCTTCCTGGTTACCTTCTTCTTCGCGGCTTTCTTCTTTGCCTTCTTCTTCGCTGCCATGTCATGACTCCTTTCAGAAACGTTTCTCTGCAGGACCGGGAAACCCCGGTGTTTCGATCGTGTTTTCAGGTGCTTCGTGACTCTCGTTTTCACCGAACTCGACTGCGTCCGCGCGAAGTGGAGACAAAAACCCTCCACACCTATCAATCAGAAAAATATATCGGTTCAACGAAAAGTGATATTTACCTAAAAATCCCTTCTGGGCAGAAATTTGCGAACGAGTTTGGGGGATTTCGGTCATCTTTCCATGCGGATCGAGCACAATTTCAGGCACAGTTTTTCTCCGGTTCCTTGGTGGAGTCGTGGGTTAGCAGAGCCGATCACCTTGAGGGTCGGTTCAGCCGTCAACCGTTTCAATGTCCGAACGGCTTGAGCGGGAAGGTCTTGTCACCCTTGGCTTTCTCACTGATGGGGAGTGGCGGTGCCGCGGGAGAAGTGGATTCACAAAGCTCAAAACCCACTCCTTTTCTCCCGCAAGAGACCTCCCGATCTTCATTCAAAAGGTCTAGTCTTCATCCTCGAGGACGATCGTCTCCGACAGGGTCGATTCGGTACTCCGAGACTTTTCTTTTTCTAGCCCAACATTTACGTTGAGTTCCCCATCTTGCTCCTCGAGAACGACCTGATCATCGGGATAGTCGCTCAAATCATCATCGTCTTCAAGAACGAGTTCGTCTCGGTCATCATCAACAAGACCAAGTCCGTCTCCATAGTCTTCGTACTCGGATTCGCCACCCGCAAAGACCCCGGCTCCCTCGTTTTCGGTCACCTCTTCCAGCTGGAATCGCAATCGCACGTCACCCAGGTCAATCGTGCTCAGGTCAAAGAGGGTCGATCGCTCGGTAAGAGAGATCTCGTTCAGCAACAATTCGGCCTGATTGATGGCCTCGACCACGACTCCGTTTGCGGTTGATGTGAACCGGGCAGCTCCACCGGACACTTCTTTTTCAAAGACGATCTGTCCATCTTCTGCGATTCCTACCTCGCAGATCTTCGTGTTGAACGAAGAGAGGTCGAAAACGCCTTCCTTCTGGGGAACCTCGGCGTGTTCAACAACAAAGTAGCCCGAGATCGCCGGTACTGAACGCCTCTTCAGGACGAAAAGACCACCCGCACCAAGAAGCAAGAAGCCAAACGCACCGGCTGCCATGAACAGTCCTTTGCGAGAATAATCCACGATGAGTGAACGTGGAGAAACTCGTACGATTCCGCTCGTGGAGAAGATCTTCACCTTGCCCAGGTTTTCGGTCATCTGGAACTTCAGCTTGGACGCCGAAACCGTGAACCCAATTCGCGAATCAGCCAGAAACTCTTCCACCGTGACTGCCGGAAGACCCGTGGCAACAAAGAATGCCCGAAAGTCGCTCCCGACGGATTCAACCTGAATCAGTTCCTGAGCGAACTCACTCATGGCATTCTTGCCGATGTTGTCCACCATGGCTGTAAAGTCAACGGATTCCCCGCCTTCGATGCTCGAACTGTCCGCACCAAAGCCCACCGTAACCGTCTCTGAAGACTGACCGTCACGGACAAGGGTGATCTCCGGAGGCATCAAGGCAAAACCGATCGGGATGCGTCCACTCCTGGCACTATCTTCCCCGAAGCGGATGTCCACTTTGTGCGCCGGCTCGATCAGGACGAAGTTTCGCGCCCGATCGACACTTCGGCTCAGGTTCTCGTAGGAATTACTGGTCTTGATCGAGAAGCGAAGCTGATCATCAACGTTTGCAGGAAGTGAAACCGTCTTTCCTGCTACCGACTTGCCAGCCTCATCCAGCACGTCGATTTCAACTCCGGCACCCGTCATCACGTTCAGTCGCACCTGTTGACCACAAGCCGATTGATTCGTCGGAGAAAGCGAGAAGCCAAGAGATCCATCGGTCCACTCACCGGCCAGGGAACGAATGCTCCACGTGCCTCGATCGACAAACAGGCTCACCTGGCCAACGTTAACCTGTCCCGTGACATCAAAGCTCTTTGAATCCTCAAAAGCCGTGAATGCAACCGCACCCTGAAAGGAGCCGAACTCCTGAGCCTTGACGGTTAGCTCGAGCTCGAGAGTCTTGTTCGGTCCGAGATGAATCCCTCCACTCTTGACCGGAATCCGAGCCTCTCCATGAACCTCTGCCAGGTCGAACTCAACGGACGTTCCGTCGAGCTGGAAATCCACGAGAACATCTTGATCCACCGCGGCATCATTCCAGTTGAGATGGAACGTTGCGGTTTCCTGCTCTCCGGGTACAAGTTCCGGAAAATCAATCCGGGTTTCTTCCACCCAGGTCAAATCAAAGAAGGGTTTTTCGGAAACCGTGAGAACGCCTCGCAAAATTCGATCTTCCGGGTTCCAGCTCAGTAGATCCGCCGGACCGTTGAAATCGTTGAGAGCAAAAGTGAGTTCAACC
>JAJDCM010000235.1 GCA_029260825.1 Planctomycetota bacterium
CCGGATACTCGGCACGAACAGCCGCGACCTCGTCAGGGTTTGAGTTGTTGTCGATGACAACGGGACGAAAACGGATTCCTTCACTCCGTGACAGGGCTCGAAGGCATCGAATCGTCTCGGCAGACTTCCCCCATTGAAGGATCAAAACGACAAGATCCGTGAGGGGACTCCCGATCAGGTTCTCTCGGGCCAGGGTTTCGGTCATCGCAGGAATTTCCTCAGGGTCCGTCGCAACTTCCACTCCTTTTGCGCACGTGTTCACTATCGAACAAATCACGAACCAACTAGAGCGGTGGAGTGAATCAAAGCAGCCAACAAGGGATTGACTAGGGATTGCCAAGGAGATCCGTCCGGAGGGCTATTCCGGCAACAACCTGGGTGGAGCGGATGTTGCTTCAAGAACATCGAAAGAGATTCCGCCCCACTTCAAGCCATCCAGTTTGTCCCGGCGAAAATAGCACATGACAAGGGAATTCTCCGTTCCCTCCTCCTCTTCCACCTGAAAAACAACCGGTACATACTTCCCGACAAATCGATCGTCGAAAAGGAGCCCTTTCAAGGCACGGTTCGGAAAACTCTCCTCCGTAAGAGGAGCAATCCCGAACTCCACATCAGGATCTTTCCTCCTCCGATAAGATGGGATAAGAGCATCCGGAAGAAGCTCGAAGAAGACTCCCTGATCAAAAGCAGCGTGATTCTTGATTCCTTTTCGGTCTCCCTCCGAATGGGCCATGGCAACAGAATTCAATCCAAGAAGGTCAATCACGTTGCCCTCGTAGGTGAATCTGAATCCCCCCGCAGTAAGCACCCCAAGCGTTGGCTTTTCCCTCCCTTCAAAGACCCTGTTCAGGCGGAGACCACCCTTTCGCCCCTCGTACGCGATCGCGAATTCCTTCTTGATCGGTTCATAGGCCCCGATCCGGTCAAGCCCGGGATGAATGCTCGACAGAAGCGCAATCGCTCCCACTCCATAAAGAACCGGCCTCATCCGTCGAGTTTTTTCCCATGGTAGTGCGCCACCAACCCAACGCATGACAAAGACGGTAACAACCACAAGAAGAGGCCAAACTGGCTGGTAGAAACGATACAGTGCGAAATGGTCTCCACCATTCAACACAGGAATTGCCAGAAGAGTCACGACTGATAATAGCAAATACCCTTCCTTGACTCGAACTCCACCCGATCTTGCCCTGGACGTGGCTACAAAGGCAAAATGAGCAGCGATCCCCAGACCAAGAACGACGTTCAGGGGACTGGCCAGGAAGAACCCTCCCAGGTATTTCACCCCTTTCAAGAGGTTGTAGGCCAGATCAGGAGAAACCTTCGCATAGTACGTGTTCGGAAACGGGTAGCCAAAATAGATCAAACGGAACCCGATCAACGACCCCAGAGTTCCGAGAAAAACAAGAGAGGGAATCGTGTAGCGCAAGAATGAACTCCGACTCCTGTCCAGGAGTGCGGTGCCAGCGGCAGCTCCGAGGAGCAAGACACCTCCAAAGAGCATGCCCTCGGGTCGTGTGAGAACGACTAGCGCCAGCGTTCCCGCAAAGCCCAAGATTCTTCGATGGCTCGGGGATGCTGAGGTGATCATGGACAAGGCAGACACGACACTCAAGGTCAACGCAAAGCCCCAGATCCCGACGTCCATCAGGGAGACCACACTCCACGTCAAGTAGCTGGGGGAAAACAACGTGGCCCCGAGGAAGAAAAAGTTCAGCGCCGTTCTTCCCCCGCGTGACCGGGAGCTCGTGTCAAAAAGATGCCACAGGAGACCAAGCGTGGCGGAAACCAGAACAACATTGACGGCAAACAAGACCAGCTCCGGCTCCGAGGTCAACCGGAAAGCCCCCGCGCAAAGGAGAACCCAGAGAAGGGATGAGAACCCTTCGACTCGCTCGCCTCCCGGGTTGTAGACGAAACCGTGACCATCGACGACGTTTCGAGCGTATACGAAGAAGATGTTGGCATCGTCAACACCGATTGCCGGGAACCCAAGGGCATGAGCGGTGAGCCCGCTGAACACCGTAACAAGGACAAGTAAGACCAGAAACTTGACGAAGAGAGGCGAAGTCGGGACGGGTGAAGGGGGCATATCAGAGACCACCCGCCGTCGCCAATACTTGCCAGTCTACACAAGGAGCAAGGCCCGTCGTCTCGGCATGAGTGGCAAGAGAAGGGGTGGGAACCCAGAGCTTCCTCTTCCTTCCCAGGAAAGTCTGGCGAGGACTGAGCAGCCACGATTGACCCACGAGCTTGAACGCAAACCACTCTTTCCGGAGCAACCCGAGAAGATGGAGGGGTCGAAACACTCCCGACTTGGTCAGGCTGAGCCACAACGCAGCATCCGTCATTCCTCGGGTGTATTTCAAGAAGACTCCCGCGGTCTGAATCAGCTTTTCTCTACTCGTTACAAAAGTAAGGCAGGTCGTTCCCGCCGTTCGAAAGTGGATGCCTTCGTGAACATCAACCTCCGTGGGGAGAGCGTGGAGGCGCATCGTGTAGTAATCGATATGATCATACGGACTCACGAAGTCGACATCATCTCGACTCTCCATGAAAGAGAGGATCTTCTTGAACGCTCCCGGACAGTAGAGATAATCATCCTCCGCAAGACACACAGCTTTGGCATCCTGCTGTTTCATCAACAGATCCAGCTGCAGTGCGAATGTCGCCATGTTCCCGACCGAATTCAGCTCGATGAATTCGAGGGTGACCCCGGGCAACTCTTCACAAAAAAGAGATCGATACTCGGAGGGACAGCCATCCAGAAGCACCAAGACCTTCACTCGAAGCCCACTCAGAGCCGAGCAAAAGGAGCGAAGACAGGTGCGGGTGAGTTCAAACTTGTCATCGGTGTGAATGAAAGGAGTCTTCGAGATCTCGGGATAGACCCGATAAGCGACGACAAGATCAAACCTGGAGGTACCGGCATTCATACTCCATATTTCGGAATAACCCCCTGCCGCGCCTGAGGAAGAACCTGCTCTCCTCCCATCAAATTCACAAAATGGCACCGGCGAGGAATCAATCGAGGGGATCCGGCCAGGTCTCAGCGATTCAAAGATTCATCTTCGGCCCGAAAACGAGCGACTTCATCCAGGAGCAGAGCCCCGGGACATGCCGTTCCTCCCAGGCCAAACTCCTTGCGAATCTCGCTGTGAGTGGTGAGGGTTTCCCGCTCGATCCCAAAGAAATCTTCGAGGAGGGCGATCAGATCGAAAAGGGAGTCGAGTTGCTCCTGCTCCGGCATCTTCTCCTCGAAATTGCCGATGAGGCAGACCCCGATATTATCCGCATTGGCCGGCTGACTCCCCGCGTGGGAGCCCCGGACATAGAGATAGCGTCCCTCGTAGACGACTCCGTCGGGATCAATCAAGAAATGATAGCCGAGGTCTGACCACCCGCGGTCTTCCATGTGAAAGCGCTGGACGCCCCGGACGGTGTGAGGAAATCCGAGGGATGGGGAAGGATGGGAGTCGATTGCCGAGTGATGAACGGTGATCCGCCCCTTTGTCTCCTCGACAAGCAGCTGATCCGCGTCGGGTGACCGGGCACCCCATTCCTCTCGGCGCACCGCGGGAAGCTCCTCAAGAAGGGCCCGGTATCGATTCTCTAGCTCTTCGATCCTTGTCGGGTCCGTCTCGCCCGGAGCCCAGGCAAAGGAGTCCCGATCGGGGCGAAGCCAAAGCACCGCAAATACAACCAAGCTCGCGCCGACAAGAAGAGTCAGAAGAACCCCAAGAATGACCCAGAAGAGGGTTTTCTTGGATCCTCGGCGTGATTTCTTGCCCCGGCGTCTTGGCACTGCCTCTATTTGCCTGAGTCTGCCGCCTCGGCCTTCTTCTTGTCCGCGGGTTTGGTTCGCCCGCCGGTTCGCTTCTTCTTCTTGCCTTCGATGACGGCCTCTTTGAGTTTGAGGCGCTTCTTCTTCATGTTGCTTCGATGAAGCATCTTCATCACACTGCTCGTACGGCCCATGGATTATCTCTCCCGATCGCGATGAGGTTGTTCTTTGCCCGGATCGATGGGCTCGACCCGTTCAAGCCGTCCCGTCGACTTTGGTGTCGGACGGACGGGGAAACGGAGCATCATAGCCCCAGAAACTCCCGACTGCAACCTCACAGGATTCCCCCCGTCTGCGCCGGCGTTTTTTTGGGCGGATTTCTTCATTTTCTCGTGCAACAGATCGGAATCATCAGGACTAACAGGTGGGAGAGGAAACAAGCGGCAGGCCAAGATGAAGGAGAAAAGAAACACGAAGAGTGATGGGACAAGGAGGCTTAACCCCGGATATTCATGAGTTTGAGAGAGAATCGCTGCTGCTCATTCCTTGAGAGAGAGCCTGAACGACAAGGGCGTGACGCCAGGGACGCTGGCTTTGCGAACCGGAAATCAGCCACTTTCATCCGTGATCAGGATTTTCACGCAAAGTCATGAATATTCGGAATCAATCGGCTGACACCTCCAGTGGAGCAGGGCAAGAGCTGCTCTCGGGGGGGGACCCGAGCATTGGGGTCCCCCCTTTTCTCCCCCAAGATCAAGAAAGACCCCCCTAAGTAGTGTGGGCCGTCTCGGGTTTCCCGGGGCGGCCCGCTTTTTTCATTGAGGGGGAAGAAGACGCATCAGGAGTCCGGGGAATGGACAAGGGGGGAGGTGCCGACCTCTTTGCGATAAAGGTCTCCCCTCGGGGTCAATTTGAGGCCGCCATTCTTTTCTTCAATGAACTTCTGCCAGAGGAGACTTCGAAGAATCCGGCCCAGTTTTCGCTCATTCCAGCCGAATCTCTGTCGAACCGAATCGCTGGACACCTCCCCCCCCTCGGTGAGGTGCAACAGAACCAGCTGGCCCGCCAGGCGAAGTCGCAGTTTTCGGTGGCGAAAAGCCCGGGCAAGGAGACCGTGTTCGGGTGACAGCAGGAAGGCAAGAAAGAAGAGCACACCACAGACACTTGCCATTCCTCCCGCGATGGAACAATCCATCCAGCGGGAAAACCCGTACCCCAGAACAGCCGACAAAAGACCGATCACCACCGAAAGAACCAACATGACGGACAACCGATGGGTCAGCAGATACGCGGTTGCCGCCGGAACCACCAGCATGGCCACCACCAGAATGGCCCCCACGGACTCAAAAGATCCGACCACCGTGATGGAAACCGCAGCCATCAAGAGGTAGTGCACAAGCACGGGAGAAAAACCGAGGGATGAAGCAAGCTCCGGGTCGAAGCTCGCGATCTTCAGCTCTTTGTAGAAAATCGTGACGAGCCCCAGATTGAGAACGAGTACGGCTCCCCCCATCCACAAGGATTTGGGGCCGATCGTTCCGTCTCCCCATTCCAGAAGATCCCAGGGGGCAAGCCCGATCTCCCCGTAAAGAACGCAGTCAAGATCAAGGTGGACCTGGGAAGCATAATGGCTGATCAGGATGACCCCGATCGAAAACAACGCGGGAAAAACGACGCCGATCGACGCATCCTCATGAACCCGGCCGGTCTTGTTGACGAGCTCGACGAGAAATACGGTAACCACTCCGACCGTCGAAGCCCCGACGATCATGGGCAGCGGCGAACGACTTTCCGTCAGCAAAAAAGCGATGGCAATCCCCGGGAGCACCGCATGACTGATGGCATCTCCCACCAGAGACAACCGCCTCAGGACAAGAAACGAGCCGACGAGAGCGCAATTCGTCGCCACCAGAGCTCCGGTCAGCAAGATCACCAGGGTGGCACTCATGCCCGTTCTCCCCGAGGAATCGGCCGTCCATGAGGATCCAGCGACGGATATCCAAGTTGCCGATCGAGCTCATGAACCGCTTCTTCTGAAAGAGCATGCTCCATCGCTTCGGCGTCTCGATGGACATGATCGCTAGGAAGTTCGAGCCGGCGGGTCAAGTACACTTCCCAGAGCCGATGGGTGCGCACCACACGCTCTGCCTCGGTCACTCCATCCCGGGTCAAACTCAGCCGATCTTTCTCGACTCTGACCAACATTTCTCGTTGAAGGGGACGGATCGAACGATCAAGCACCCGACGCCCCTGTCCCCGAAGCCCCATGACGGTGGGTATGGGAACATACTCCCCGATCGCCCCCGCTCCCTCCCCCAGGCGATAAAGATCCTTCAGAAGATTCTCTCGCTGGATTCGTCTCCGAACCATGCGGCTTCGAAAATAGGCCCACACAATCCCTCGTTGCGGGGCAAGCAAGAGAGACACGATCAAGATGGCGCTGGATATGAGAACGATCGTGGGCCCCGTCGGAACCCTCTCCAATGTATCGGACAGAAGAGCACCCGAAGCTCCGGCAATCGCCCCCAATCCGCCCGAAAGAAAAACCATGTGTCCGAGGCGATCGGTCCATTGCCTGGCGGCGGCAGCGGGTGTGATCAACGTGGCCACCATGAGCACCACACCCACCGTCTGCAAGCCGACAACAACGACAACGACAAGAAGACACGTCAGTAGGATTTCGAGCCTTCGCATCGGAAGTCCCAGGCTTGCCCCGAATGCTGCATCAAACGACACGAGCTTGAATTCCTTGAACAACAGGAAAACGACGAAAAACACCAGGCCGGCGAGGATCGCCATGAGGATCAGATCCCCCTCCATGAGGGTGGCAGCCTGTCCAAAAAGATACTTGTTGAGGCCGGCCTGATTCCCTTCGGGCATTCTCTGGATCCGGGTCAGCATCACGATGCCCACCCCGAAAAACACGGAAAGAACAATGCCGATGGCCGAGTCCTCTTTGACCCGACTCCATCGCGCAATGGAAAGGATATACAGGGCCCCAAGAATGCCCGAAAAAAGAGCCCCGGCGAGAAGAGCGATCGGGTGCTTGCTTCCGGTAAGAAGGAAGGCAAGACAGACTCCTGGGAGCGCGGCGTGAGCCAACGCATCACCAAGAAGGCTCTGGCGACGAAGAAGAGTAAAGGTGCCGAGAACTCCTCCGAGGAGCCCCAGAAGAGAGCTCCCCAGAAGAACGTTCCTGAGGGTGTAGCTGAGCTCAGGCATTGATATCAGCCGGGCCCTTGGCCAGGAATTCGTGAGCAGCCTGGGTAAGAATGGTCAAGCGTCCACCATACGTTGCCTGAAGATTCGACTGGGTAAAAGCATCTGCGATGGACCCGGAAGCGACCACCCGCATGTTGAGCAAAACGACGTGATCAAAATACTCCGCCACCGTCTGAAGGTCATGATGGACGGAGATCACGGTTCGACCTCGGCTTCTCAGCTCCTGAAGCAAGACGAGGATCGCGTCTTCGGTGGCGGCATCCACCCCCGCAAAAGGCTCATCCATGAGGTAGATCCTTGCGTCCTGGGCCAGAGCGCGTGCCAGGAAGACTCGCTGCTGCTGCCCACCGGACAACTGACTGATCTGACGGTCGGCAAACTCGGGAATCCCGACCTCCTCAAGGCACTCGAGAGCCTTTTCTCGGTGGCTACGACCCGGGCGACGAAACCATCCGATCTGCCCGTACATCCCCATCATGACCACATCCAGAGCGCTCGTGGGAAAGTCCCAGTCGACACTGCCTCGCTGAGGTACGTAACCCACCCAGGACCGACGTTGTCGATAGGGTCGTCCAAAGATCTTGACCCAGCCGGTCGTTGGCGCGACCAGGTTCAGAACCGTCTTGAGAAGGGTGCTCTTTCCTGCTCCATTGGGACCAACGATGGCGATCAACTTTCCCGCTGGAAGTGCGAGGTCGACATCCCAGAGAACGGGCTGGGTTCGATACGCAACCGTCAGATCATGGACCTCCAGCGCGGGGACGTCGGATAGCGAAGGCTCGACCTGGCCTGGATTCTCCCTCACCGGGTACCCTCCGGAGGATGGACTTTGGCCGGTGATAATGCGCCCACGATCGTCTCGACATTCTGACGAACCATTCCAGGATAGGTCCCCCCTTCCGTTCCGTCCGCCCCCATGGCATCCGAGAAGAGGCTTCCCCCGATCTCAACCGAATGCCCCCGCTCACGGCAGGCGGCCTGCACCGACTCGATCGACCGGGAAGAGACACTTGATTCGACAAAGATCGCGGGAATCGATCGGGCAACAATCAGATCAACGAGACGGGTAACATCGCGGACGCCGGCTTCGGTGGCGGTGCTGATTCCCTGGAGTCCGACAACTTCCATCCCATACCGACGTCCAAAATAACCGAAGGCATCGTGGGCCGTGACGAGAATCCGCCGCTCCTCAGGAAGAGATCGAATGCGAGACAGAACCCACTCGTCTAGCTCCAGTAGCTCAGCACGAAGGGCCGAGGCGGTATCCGCAAAAAGCCCCTTCTTTTCCGGAACAAGCTTCTCGACCGCCGGAAGGATGGCGTCGATCGTCTGGGCCCACAAACCCACATCGAACCAGACATGGGGATCCGGCTGTCCGGAAAAACCGGGAGGACTCAACAGCTGATCCGGCCGGAGCACCTCGGCCACCGGGACCACGGATTTCTCCCGACCCATCTTGCCCAGAATGTCCGCCATCTTTCCTTCAAGATGGAGTCCGTTATAAAGGACAAGATCGGCCTCGCTGAGACGACGGACGTCTCCTTCGGTGGGCTTATAGAGGTGAGGATCGACACCCGGCCCCATGAGAGAATGGACCGTTGCCGCATCCCCGACTATAGTTTTGGCCAGATCGGCGATCATTCCCGTGGTGGTCACGATGCTCGGCCGCGCATCCTCATCGGAGGTCGTGGACCCAAGATCACCACACCCGAGCGGGACGAGGAAAAGCCACCAGGACGCGGCACTGGTAGCAAGGAAAGTCAAGAGATTCGGTTTCATGTACTCAGGTATCCATCCGGTGAAAGTATGCTCCTTCCTTCAGAAGGCAGCTTTTTGATTTTTTGATTACTCAAAATTATGAATTCTAGTAGGGTAAACGTCAAGCTCCGAATGGGAAAGGCCAGTTGAATGCCGACAATAGCGATCGAGGACTACCTCAAGTGCATTTATCTTGAGGAGCAGCAGGGGAAGAAAGGTCTCGTTCCGACCGGTCAAATCGCCACTGCTCTCTCGGTTGCTCCCGGAACAGCCACTGCGATGGTCAAGACCCTCTCCGATTCGGGGCTCGTCCACTATGAACCCTACAGCGGAGTTCAGCTCTCCGAGGCTGGCAGGAAGCTAGCGGTCCACGTCCTTCGCCGACATCGTCTCGTGGAACTATTTCTGGTTCAGGTCATCGGGATGGATTGGAGCGAGGTTCATGAAGACGCCGATCGACTCGAGCACGCCGTGTCCGACCGACTCATCGCCAGAATCGATGAGATGCTTGGCCACCCAACTCTTGATCCTCACGGAGATCCCATCCCCACCGCATCCGGAGTCGTGGCGGAATCCAATCATCCGAACCTGGTGAATTGCGACCTGGAGCGCCCCCATCAAATCGCCCGCATCACCGACCAGGCAGCGGAGTTTCTTCGCCTTGTGGAGCGTCACGGCCTTCGGCCAGGAAACCGACTCTCCGTTCTCTCCCGCGACGAACATGCAGACGCGGTTCGTCTGCTTTCAAAGGATGCAGGCGAGGTCAGCCTCGGGTTCCGAGCCGCCTCGAAGATCCTCGTCCAGCCCCTTTGAGCCTTGTTGCTACCCGAACGGCTTTCTTGGTAAGAGACGAGGTTGGACTCCCGGTTCCAAGAGATGAGACGGGAGTCCAGACCCAGGACTTTCCCTCGAGCTTTCTTGCCGGCTTCCCCTTCAATGTCGCCGAGAAAACCCGGATCTCGACATCGCGATAGGTAATCGAGTGCTTTGCCGAACCGATCATCTCCCCCATCTCCAGCTCTTGCCCCGTCCACTCCTTCACCATCCCCAAAAGCCGATCGGATGGATTGTCCTGCGGATCAATCAGGTGAAAAGGAGCCTCCCACATTCCCTCGAGAACTCCGTCACACTGACCCACTTGACGGTGAACCAAAAGAACACTCCCGTTCATTTGAATGGTGGCAACCTGGGCAATCATGCGGACTCTCTTCCGGGAGGTGATCGTCTTCACCGGAAACCGATCCACGTCGCCAACGTCAAAAGCCGCACATTCCGCCGCCACCGGACATCCGCCACAACGCGATCCGGTAGGAGTACAAACCCGGGCACCCAGCTCCATGAGAGCCTGATTGAGATCTCGAGGATGCCCGGATTCGAGCAGGGTGTGAGCACTCTCCCGAACCACCGAAGCACCAGCACGAGACGCCGGGTCCACCTCAATTCTTCGGATCCTGGATAAGACTCGCCGAACATTGCCGTCGACGGCTGGTTCGGGAAGATCAAACGCGATGCTCGCAACGGCTCCGGCGGTGTATTCACCGACTCCAGGAAGCGCCCTCAATTCTTTCAGCGTCCGCGGAACCACCCCATCGTGATTTTCAATGATGTGGGCCGCAGCCTTCTTCAGATTTCGAGCACGCCGGTAATATCCAAGACCGGAAAATGCCGCCAGCACCTCGTCTTCCGGCGCCGCAGCTAGCGTAGCCACATCGGGGAATCGCTCCATCCATCGCTCAAAGTACGGGATGACCACCTCCACTCGTGTCTGCTGAAGCATCGCTTCAGAAACCAGAATGGCGTAAGGGTCTTTCGTCCGTCTCCAGGGAAGATCCCGCTTATGAGCCCGGTACCAGGATAGGAGCTTCTTCCCGAGGCTCGCCGCCTCAGGCCAGGCCTTGTTGGAGGGTAAGGGGGACGTGGAAGGACGGGGCACAAGCTCCCCCTCTTGGCTTCATCACAAATAGACCGATTCCAAACTGACGCCGCGGGCGATTGTAGTTGGAGAGGATGGGGAGAAACAAGCGGGGGGAAAAAAACATCGGCGGCCACCCCCAAGTCGGGGATGACCGCCGGTTGCTGCAAATTCTGCTGATCTCATCGCGGTAGCAGCGACCTCAATCAAGAGGGCTCGCAATGAGACCGATCACAAAAGGGACCTTACTTGATGTCCACGATGATCGCATTGCTCACACTTCCGGGCTTATCGCTTTGCGGAGTGAGAGGTTGATCACCAGCAGAGAAGGTGTCCTGAAGGATCGCCTGAATCGTGAATACAACGGGATTGCTCACACCGGAAGGCTTGTTGATCAGCTTGCCAGGTGCGCAAGGCACGTTGTTCTGATTGATGCTCGAGACGCCCAATTGAGGGAATCGGGTGATCTTGTTGAGAATGAAGGCCGGTTGCGGAATGCCACCGGAAATCACACTCGGCATACAAGTCGTACCGACACCAAAAGGCTGAGTCGAGACGGTATCGAAGTCAGGAGTGCCAACCCATGCGTAGAACACATAGAGAGGCTCTGCCGGACCACCAGGAGCGGCGTCGAGCTCGATGCAGATCGGGGAGTCAAGGCCGATGCAGACGGTTCTGTCGTCGCCACCGGTACCATCGCTGCCACCAATCTTGACATCATCGACATACCAACCTTCGTCACTGACGGAGGTATCGCAAGCGAGACGCCAGCGAACCACAATGTCTTGACCCGCATAAGGAGCGAGGTTGACCACGACCAAAGTCTGGGGAAGACCAGACTCACCGGTCCAGGCGCTTCGTCCACCGATCGGGCTTCCAAACGCAGTCGAGATGACAGCGTCGTATCCACCCTGCTCGATGTCGTTGCCAAGATCAAAGAATGCGCCGCCACCTAGCGATGCTTCAAGGACACAACCGTCAAATCCGGTTTCCATGTTGTAGTTATGGAAGAACGAAAGCGAAGCGTTGGAAGCGTCAACCGTGAACTCATTCAAGTCCAGGTTGTCGTCTTTCAACACGGCAACATCGCTCGAGAACCAGGAGTGGGTCGGGCTGTTGGAACCGCCGTGGACAACCGGGAACCAGTCGCCATTTGCGGTCGGAGAAGAGAAGGTGAAGTTGTCAAAGGTGCCACCACTCGGGCCACCACCACCCATCGGCTCGTTGATCTTCACGTCATCAATGGTCCAGCCATTGGCGGAGACAGAACTGTCACAAGCCAGACGGAACCGAACGATGATGCTCGATCCGGCGAAACCGGAGAGGTCAACGGTTGTGGATCCGACAACAGCGCCCGTCCATGCATTGCGTCCGCCGATGGGGCTTCCGAATGCAGTCGAGATCGCGGCGTCGTAACCACCAGCAGTGATGTTGGCTTCCTGATCGACGAAGGAAGAGCCACCGTCATCAGAAATTTCCAGCACACAACCGTCAAAACCGGACTCCATGTCGCGTGCGTTCAGGAAGGTGAGCTCAGCGCCACCAGCAGGAACGGCAAAGCTTGCGAGATCAAGAACAACGTCCTTGACTGCAGCTTCATCAGCGGAGAACCAACCGTTGGCGTTGGCGTTCGGTGCAGCACCAATTGCCCAGTCATCAGGAAGGGAATTCGGCGTGGCCGGATTGACCATGTGAGTCCAGTTCGCGTCGCCACTCTCCATGTCATCACAGAAGAGGTTCGCAGCGCCTGCAGGCTCATCAATTTTTACGTCGTCAACGGTCCAGCCGACGTCGCTGACGGAGGAGTCACAAGCAAGACGGAATCGAACGATGATGCTCGATCCAGCAAAGCTGGAAAGATCGACTTCCGTTGTACCCGTGGCAGCGCCCGTCCATGCATTGCGTCCGCCGATGGGGCTTCCGAATGCAGTCGAGATCGCGGCATCGTAACCACCAGCAGTGATGTTGGCTTCCTGATCAAGGAAGGTCGTACCACCGTCCGTGGAGATCTCCAGCACACAACCGTCAAAACCGCTCTCCATGTCCCGAGCATTCAGGAAGGAAAGAGTGCCTCCCCCAGCCGGAACAGCAAAGCTTGCAAGATCAAGAACGACGTCCTTGACTGCAGCTTCGTCAGCCGAGAACCAACCGTTGCCATTGGCGTTAGGAGCTGCACCGATTGCCCAATCATCAGGAAGGGAATTCGGCGTCGCCGGGTTCACACCATGGGTCCAGTTGGCGTCACCACTCTCCATGTCATCACAGAAGAGGTTCGCACCACCGCCACCGCCACCTTGGTTGCCAAGGTCTTCGATGTCGTCGCAGAAAGCTGCGGCTGAGCGGTTCACGAAGAGAACGTTCGTGACAACACCACCACCGGGCTCAGCAACCGTGACATCATCGATGTACCAGCCTTCATCCGAGACGGAAGAGTCACAGGCGAGGCGGAAACGCAGGACCATCGTGGAACCAGCGAACGGAGTCAGGTCAACAGAAACAGAAACGCAAGGAGGACCAACCTGGCCCGACCATGCTTCGCGTCCACCAATGGGGCTACCAAAAGCGGTCGAGATGACCGAGTTGTATCCACCTTCGGTGATGTTGGCGCCAAGATCTTCGAAGACACCACCATCAACAGATGCTTCAAGAACACAACCGTCGAATCCGGCTTCCATGTTGAAGGTGTGGCCGAAACGAAGGGTTGCGCCACCACCAGGAATGGCGAGGGCGACTGCGGAATCAAGAACAACGTCCTTGACCGATGCTTCATCAGCAGAGAACCAGGCGCTGCCACTGCATGCGCTGGCCGTGGCAATGATTGCCCAGTCATCAGGGAGGGAATTCGGCGTTGCCGGATTCGTACCGTGAGTCCAGTTGCCGTCGCCACTTTCCATGTCATCATCGAAGAACGGCGGCGGGGTTCCGATGTTCACGGTACCCGGACCACAGGGTCCATCGATCGGATCGGGAGGCCCGATCTCAAAAATCGTGTTCGTTGCGTTACCAACGACGAACTGGACAGGAACGCCACCGTTGAAGGTGGTTCGAATTCCGTTGACGAATGTGTCGCCTAGGAACGTGATGTTTGCGATCTCGGTGAACGAAGGTCCACCCATGTCAGGATCGCCACGGGAAATCCTGGAAGTCTGGCCTTCGCCGAGCGTTCCCGACGTAACATCCATTACCGAGGTGCCGATGGTCGCCAACGGGCCGACCGAAGAGAAAGACAGGCCATTACCGAAGGCGCCCGATCCCGGGGGATCATCGTCCGGGTTCTGGAAAGAACGACCGGTGAGAGTCCCACCGCAATCCATCTCGAAGATGAGATCGGAGACGATGTCTTCACACCAGAACGTGTCTGCATCCGGATCATAGGTCATCGGGCCGTAAAGGGGAACCCCACCGACAGGCGGCAAAGCAATCGTACCCTGACCGGTCGGAAGACCGTTTGACGGATCAACTTCGGTGAAGGTGCTTGCAGTTCCATCGATGATGAACAGGCTTCCGTTCTTGTAAGCCATACCGGTTTGGGTACCGCCGACAGGAGTCGGGATCGAGCCCACAACGCCAAGATCCTTGTCGTAGATGAAGACGCTCCCGCCGAACAGTTCACCTATAAAGAGCTGATCACTGTCATCTTCGGCGATGCCGAACGGTGACGCTCCAGCGAAGCCGGCCGAATTGCGCAATGCGGCCGCTCCACGAATGGGAGGTGATCCCAGGTCGAGCTGGGGAGCGGTCAAGAGCTTCGCTCGGTCGACCGGCTCAACAACATTCTTCTGATACTTGTCCTGGGCTCCAACAGTACTTGCCAGAATAAGGCAAGATAAAGTCGCAATGCCCAACCATTTAGAGCTCCTCATCCGGTGCCCTCCTTTAGTAACCCCTTCGAAACAAACCCACGAATACCCACTTATCTACCCTGATCAGAAGCTCAAGCCCTCAAAAACATTGATGGCCAAAACCTGATCCCCAAACTCAATCTTCCGTAAAGGGTTAGAAAGAAAGAATCCCAGGGGCGGGACGCCTCGAAGCGGGACAGGCGAGGCGAAGATTCCTGCTTGATTAAATTTAGATATAGATCTCGATACGAACTCGAGTCTCCTACGCTTGACGTTGCTCTCATTTGCCCTTACAAGTCTCCAACCACTTGTATGAGACGAGCAGAGTCTCCTTAGCTGGCAAAAGCTGACCAATAAGACTTCCGTCAAAGGGTCAACTCCCCTTATGAATGTCGGCGATCCTAGCAAGGAATTGGCTCTTGCGTCAACGGAATAACTCCATCAAAAGTACAAATTTATCGACCTGTGGACCCCCAAGAGCATCGTGGATCGTTCATCCGATCTGCCCGAAAGGAAACAGCTCGTGCAGGACATTCGAACGGTAGGCAGAAACCTGGGTTTAGACGGGGAAAAGATCAAGACTCTCGGTCCCTTCATGGCCAAATTGCCCCTTTCATCTTTCTTGGGAAAGCCCAGATCAGGCAAATTGGTGCTTGTTTCCGCCATGAATCCCACCCCCGCCGGAGAGGGGAAGACGACGGTGACCGTCGGCCTTGGCGACGCCCTGGCCAAACTTGGGCTCCGGTCTGGAATTGCCCTTCGTGAGCCGTCCATTGGGCCCGTCATGGGACTCAAAGGAGGCGGAACAGGAGGCGGAAGGTCCACAATCGTCCCCGAAGATGAAATCAACCTTCACTTCACGAATGATTTCGCCGCTGTGGCCGCTGCCCACAACCTTCTTGCCGCCGTGGCGGACAATGCTCTCCATCACCGACAAGCCGACGACAAGAACGCCCTCTCTCGGGTGATTCTGGGCCGGGTGATCGACCAGAACGATCGTGCTCTCCGGTCGATTACTCTTGGACGAGGAAAGGCGGCAAATGGGGTCGAACGCGAGTCGGGCTTTGACATCGTCGCGGCCTCGGAGGTCATGGCCATCCTCTGTCTGGCGCGAGATTTGAGTGACCTGAAGGCTCGCCTCGGGCGGATCATTGTGGGCTATACGGACCAGGAACGCCCCGTCACCGCCAAAGACCTGCAAGTCGAGGGGGCCATGACCGCCCTTCTCAAGCACGCCATCGAGCCGAATCTGGTGCAATCCGGGGAAGGAACCCCGGCCTTCGTTCATGGAGGACCATTTGCAAACATCGCCCACGGAACCAACAGCCTCCTTGCGACATGGGCGGGACTCTCACTCTGCGATGTTCTTGTCACCGAAGCCGGATTTGGCTTCGATCTTGGAGGCGAAAAGTATCTCGATCTGGTGAGCCCTCTTGGCAACTTGAAGCCGGGCGTGGTGGTCCTCGTCGCTACGGTGAGATCCCTCAAAATGCACGGCGGAGTCCCGGTTACGGCCTTGAAAGAGCCCGATCCCGAAAGCGTAACGGCAGGCCTGGCCAACCTGACTCATCACCTCGAAAGCCTGAGCAAGTTTGGCCTCCCGGCGGTTGTTGCCATCAACCGCTTTGCCGACGATACGGATGAAGAACTTGCGGTGGTAACTCAGGCCTGCGCCGAACAAGGGTATCCTTCCGCGATCTGCCGGAGTTTTGAGAGAGGTGGGGAAGGAAATCTGGAGCTCGCAAAGCTCGTTCAAGAGCGACTTCTGGCCGAACCAAAAGAACACAAACTTCTTTATGACGTTGAATCCGCCCCTCAGGACAAGATCAAAACGATTGCCCGGGAGATCTACGGTGCACGAGATGTCATCTTCGAGCCAAAAGCCCTCGAGGACCTGAAGCAAGCCGAAAGCCTCGGACTCTCAAAACTCCCCATCTGCATGGCAAAAACCCAGAAGTCTCTTTCGGACAAAGCGAAGTTACTCGGACGGCCAAAAGACTTCGACGTGACGGTTCGTTCCGTTCGCATCGCCGCGGGCGCCGGTTTCCTGATCCCCATGACCGGCTCCATCCTCACCATGCCGGGCCTACCGGCGGATCCAGCGGCCCGCAGAATCAACATCTCGGACAAGGGAGAGATCACCGGGATTCATTGAAATCAGAATCCGGTCCGGATCGGCGTTATTCACCGTTCCAAACGGCTTTCCGTCGAGTATAATCTCGGTCGGTCAAGCGTTCTTTGCCGCTGACAATCCATTTCACGGAAGCTCCCGGAGACAATCCTCCATGCCCAAGCGTAAGGACATCTCGTCCATCCTGATTCTCGGGTCCGGTCCCATCGTGATCGGGCAGGCCTGCGAGTTTGACTATTCTGGAACTCAAGCGGTGAAGGCTCTTCGAGAGGAGGGGTATCGGGTCCTGCTGGTGAATTCCAACCCGGCAACCATCATGACCGACCCGGAACTCGCCGACCGCACCTACGTGGAGCCCATCGAACCCGCGTTCGTGACAAAAATCCTGGAGGAGGAGCGTCCCGATGCGATCCTTCCCACACTTGGGGGCCAGACCGCTCTCAACACGGCCATTCAGCTCTCCGATTCCGGCGTCCTCGAGCGGCTCGGAGTCGAGATGATCGGCGCATCGGCGGAGGTCATCCGACGGGCAGAAGACCGAGAACAGTTCCAGGAGATCATGCAGTCCATCGGCCTTGAGGTTGCAAAGGGCCGCATCGCCCGGACCCTGGAAGAAGCTCTCGAAATCAAAGATGAGGTGGGGCTACCCGCAGTGATTCGCCCCTCCTTCACGATGGGAGGAAGCGGCGGAGGGGTCGCCTACAACGTGGAGGAGTTCACCGACCAGGTGGAAAAAGGGCTCGACCTCTCGTTGACCACCGAGGTGCTCGTTGAAGAGTCCATCCTCGGCTGGAAGGAATACGAACTCGAGGTCATGCGAGACCAGGCAGATAACGCGATCGTCGTCTGCACCATCGAGAACTTCGACCCCATGGGTGTGCACACGGGAGATTCTCTCACCGTCGCTCCCGCCCAGACGTTGACCGACAAGGAATATCAGATCCTACGGGATGCGTCCCTGGCCATCATCCGGGCCATCGGTGTGGAAACCGGGGGATCCAACATCCAGTTTGCCACCCATCCTGAAACAGGAAGGGTCGTGGTGATCGAGATGAATCCGCGGGTTTCACGATCATCGGCCCTCGCAAGTAAAGCAACCGGGTTCCCGATCGCAAAATTTGCCGCCAAACTCGCCGTTGGTTACACCCTGGACGAGATCGATAACGACATCACCAAGAAGACCCCGGCTTGTTTCGAGCCAACCATCGACTACTGCGTGGTGAAGGCTCCTCGGTGGGCTTTTGAGAAGTTCCCGGAAAGCGAGCCCTCCCTCGGCATTCAGATGAAATCCGTCGGAGAAACCATGGCCATTGGCCGGACATTTCCCGAGGCACTCCAAAAAGCCCTACGAGGCCTGGAGATCGGAAGATCCGGTCTCCATTCCATACCTGGAGACGTCACCGCCCATCAGGATGAAAGCCTCGGAGTTCCCAGGCCAGACCGGATGTTTTCGCTCTATCATGCAATCGTCGCCGGAAGAAGCCGGGACGAAATCGCTCAAGAGACGGGGATCGACCCCTGGTTCCTGGCTCAACTCGAGCGCATCATTCACATGGAAAAGGAGCTCAGAACCGCACCTTGCCTCGAGGAGCTTTCCGACGACGTTCTCTACCAGGCAAAGCGACTCGGGTTCTCCGATGCTCAGATGGCCATGATCTACAACGTTCCCGAGACGGCGGTGAGATCCCATCGCAAGGAAAGGAACATCACCCCGGTCTACAAACGAGTTGATACTTGCGGGGCCGAATTCGAGGCATTTACGCCTTACTACTACTCGACCTACGAGGAAGAAGACGAGGTCGTTCAGCCCTCTGAAAACACGGTGATGATTCTGGGAAGCGGTCCCAATCGCATCGGCCAGGGCATCGAGTTTGACTACTGCTGCGTGCATGCGGCCTATGCGCTGAAAGAAATCGGCTACGAGTCCGTCATGGTGAATTCGAACCCGGAAACCGTGTCGACCGACTACGACACGAGCGATCACCTGTTCTTTGAGCCGCTGACCCGGGAAAACGTCCTGGACATCTGCGACCGCATCTCCCCCAAAGGCGTCATCCTTCAGTTCGGCGGGCAAACTCCTCTGAACCTGGCCAAAGCGCTGGCGGATGCCGGAGTCCCGATTCTGGGAACCACCCCCGATTCCATCGATCGGGCGGAAAATCGGGAACGATTCGCCGATCTTCTGGACAAGCTCGGTCTATCCCAGCCTCCTTGCGGTCTGGCGACCAACGCAGAAGAAGCAAAGGCGATTGCCGCACGGGTCGGGTATCCGGTCATGGTCCGTCCTTCCTACGTCCTTGGTGGACGTGCCATGGAGATCGTTGAGAACGAAGAGCTTCTCACTCGATACCTGGAGCGCGCCGTCAATGCATCGCCAGCCCACCCGGTTCTGGTGGACAAGTTTCTCGAAGAAGCCATCGAAGTGGACGTCGATGCGGTCTCCGATGGAGAAAACGTCGTTGTTGCCGGGGTGATGGAACATATCGAAATGGCCGGGGTGCATTCCGGAGATTCGACGTGCATCCTCCCCACGTACACCCTCTCCTCCGCTCTCGTGGACGAGATGTGCAAGCAGACGAAGGCCCTCGCAAAAGAGCTTGGAGTCGTGGGACTGATGAACATCCAGTTCGCGGTGCGAAACAACCAGATCTATGTCATCGAGGTCAACCCACGGGCGTCCCGTACGGTTCCCTACGTTTCAAAGGCGATCGGTCTTCCCATCGCAAAGATTGCGGCCAAGGTCATGGCGGGTGTGTCGCTGGCAAAGCAAGGAGTGACGGAAATTGTCTGGCCGACCCACTACTCGGTGAAAAAGCCGGTGTTCCCGTTCCGCAAGTTCCCCGGGTCGGATGTCATTCTCGGGCCCGAGATGCGATCAACGGGTGAGGTCATGGGAATGGATAAGGATCTCGGAATCGCCCTGGCCAAGGCCCAGTTCGCATCCAACTCTGCGCTCCCCACCTCGGGAAAAATCTTCCTCTCGGTCCGAGATTCGGATAAGCGCGATCTCGTTTCCATCGCGCAAAAACTGATGAAGTTCGATTTCGAGCTGGTCGCAACCCGGGGAACCCTCAACGTCCTCCGTCAAAATGGACTGGAGGTGGAGGCGGTGGCGAAGATCGGCGAGGGAAGACCGGATGTCATCGACATGCTGAAGAACAAGGAGATCTCCCTGATCTTCAACACGCCGGGAGGTCAGAGCTCTCGAACTGATGAGGCCAGAATCCGATCTCTGGCCGTGATGCAGGGGATCCCTGTCATTACAACCATCGCCGGAGCCCAGGCCGCCGTGAGTGGCATCGAGGCATTTCGCCGATCAGGCCCCCAGGTCAGCGCGCTCCAGAGTTACTACGTCGAGAGTCCAACCTCGGAGAGAGCTCCGGTTTGTTGATCAAGTGCTTTTCTGAGGAGGATCTTTCTAAGGATTGATCACTCCCACGACCCGGCAGGCAATCTTCTCGGCCCACTTTGCGTTCGTTTCGATCGAAATGATTCCGTTGACCTCACCGAGGACTTCCATGGCCTCGATCGACAGATGAATCCGGTAATGAGTCCTGGGCTCGACTTCTTCAAGACGGGTCTTGATGAAAGAGGCATCGCACTCGACCGAGAGGACGTCAAAAGTCTGTCCATCCGCTGCCTTCACCTCGAGCACATCCTTGAACTTGTCTCCCACGGTGACGGCCCCGAGCTTGAGAATGCGAGGATTCACAGAAACCGGTCTCTGAAAGTTTCCGGTAATCGGGACCATGACAATTCTCTTGGCGTCCATGGACGTGTGCACCTGGACCTTTGCCCTGAACGTCTTCTGAAAGTCGGCCTCGGTTTCGATCACGAAGGGTTCAAACGCCAGACGCAGGTCGACTCCGGCGCTGTCTTCGTCCTCGAACGGTTCCTGGGTGACGGTAACCGCATCATTGTCCGGAACGACCTTTTTCAGCACCACTCGACGACTCTTTTGCCAGCGAAGCTTCACGATCCGGTCTTCAATTTTCTCCCCGGCGGAGAGGGCCCCTAGCATGACCGAAGGAGGATCCACCCAGAACTTGGATTCAAGCTCGACATAAGCGGTGAGAGTCACCGTCGCCTGATCCACATCGTTGGTGCGCAGGACGCAGAAAATCTTGTGCTGGCCTTCCAGGTCACCCGGCTCGAAGACGACCTCGACATTTCCATCGCCTCCTGGCGGGATGGTCTCACTGGACAGGGTTGCCCGAGCTCTCTGGGAAGAGCAGAAAATTTCCGGATTGATCAGAAGATCTTTGTATCCGGTATTCTTGAAAGGGAATTGAATGACTTGCTTTCGCCATTGCGCCACTTTTCCCAGATCGACTATTTTCGTCTCCACCTCCATGGTGGCCCCGGACCCGCCGCTCCCGCCAAAACCGAATCCTTCGGGGCCAAAAGCGTAGACAATCCCGAGGACGAGAACCACGGAAGTCAAAGAAAGAGAACCCCAAACCCACTTTTTCTGTGCCACGGAAAAACCTCCCGCTCAACTGATTTCGATAGAGATAGAATCATGTTCCGCCCCGCGAACGGAGACTCGAATCCTCTTTCGTCAAATCGACGGGATGAACAAGAGGGTTTTTCGGCCGAAGTCGACACGTGCTGACAGGGAGGTTATGGCCAAACCGGTCCGGGGTCGCTAATATGTGCGGCTTTCCTCCGGAACCCCGCGTGACTCGAGGATCTGGCATGAGAGAAGTAGCGAGATACCTGATCGAGATGGGCCATCTGAAAAGGGTCCCTCGGACTGGCTGGAGCCGAATCACCAGAGAAAAGGTCGAGAGTGTCGCCGAACACTCCCACCGGACATCCTTGATTGGGTTTGTTCTGGCGTGCCTTGAGGGGGCTAACCCGGATCGTGTGTCCTCTCTCTGTTCCTTCCACGACGTGGAAGAAACCCGGCTGGGCGATATCCCCCCCCTTACACGCAAGTACTTGGGGAACACGGAAGAAGCTGAGACCAGCTGCCTTGGGGACCAGCTACGCCCGCTGCCGGACAGCTTGCGGTCAGCTCTTTTGGATCTTCACGAAGATTATCGGGGAAAGAAAACCCTGGAGTCCAGGGTTGCTCATGATGCCGATCGTCTCGACTGCGCCCTTCAGGCCCTGGAACTCATCGCTCAGGGACGCAACCAGGCCCTCGAATTCTTCGAAAAAAGCGTCTCCGAGCTCCTCACATCCGCTGGGCAGGGTCTTGGGGCCTTCCTGGTGAGTGAACTCCGTTCCGGTCGGCTAAGCTCTCTGGTCGCCTGGTGGAAGGATCCAGAGCCCAAAGCCCCCCCTTCCTGATCAATCAAGGACCAGCATGGACAAGATCCAGGTTCGTGGGGCACACAAGAACAACCTGAAGAACATTGATCTGGACATCCCCCGTCACTCGATGACGGTGGTGACCGGGCCAAGTGGATCAGGAAAATCCAGCCTCGCCTTCGACACATTGTATGCCGAGGGCGAGAGGCGGTACGTCCAGAGCTTCTCCACCTATGCCCGTCAATTCCTGGACCGACTCGACCGGGCCGCCGTTTCGAGCATCTCCGGAATCCCCCCCGCGATTGCCGTAGGCCAGCGTCCCCCGGGATCGGGGGCCCGCTCGACCGTGGGCACGATGACCGAGATCACCGACCACCTGAAGCTCCTCTATGCAAGAACCTCCCATCCAAGATGCCCGGAATGCTCCACCCTGACCACCCGGATGAGCGAGGGGAGGATTTTTGAGGCCCTTCCAAAGAACGCCCAGGCCTTGATCTGTTTCCCGAGCTCTCTCACGGGGACCGATCCCGGGACCCTCCAAAGCGATCTTCTGACCCTCGGTTTCCGGCGAGTTCTCTCCCAGCCGGGTTCCGAGGTACGGAGACTCGACCATCCAGGTGACCTCGAGAAGATCCTCGCCGATTCAAACCAGGAATCGGTCGATGTGGTGGTGGATCGAGTCAAGATCGAACCGCCAAGACGGGGCCGGGTCGTCGATTCTCTGGAACTCGCCTTTCGGTTCGGAGCCGGCGAAGCCGCTGTCGCCCTTCCCGGAAACAAAGTGGTTCGCTTTTCCAATGACCTACGATGTGCGGATTGTGACGTTCGCTTCCCCACTCCCGAGCCTCATCTCTTTTCTTTCAACAGTCCACTTGGAGCTTGTCGTGCCTGCCAGGGCTTTGGACGGGTGATCGAAATCGATCCGGAAAAAGTGATCCCCGACCCGGGACTCTCCCTGTCCGAAGGAGCCATCAAACCCTGGACAACTCGATCGTTTCGAGACGAGCGACGGGAGCTTCTCGCCTTCTGCAAGGAGGAGGGAATTTCCCTGACCCGCCCTTTCCAGAGGCTCTCGAAAAAACACCAAACCGTGATCTTTCGAGGTAAGGACAGCTACCCGGGAATCGACGGCTTCTTTCAGTGGCTCGAGAAAAAGAATTACAAGATGCACATTCGCATCTTGCTTGCTCGTTATCGGGGCTATTCCCCCTGCCCGACCTGCTCGGGAGAGCGACTCACGAAGGAGGCCCTCGCGTTCGAGGTCAACGGCAAGAACATCTCTGCATTTCACCGTCAGACGGTGAAGGAGGCCCTGTCATTTCTTGAGACCCTGAAAAAAGAACTCTCCCCGGAGGAGTCGGTAAAAAACAAAGTCGTCGTGGGAGAAATCGAATCCAGGCTCTCCTACCTCATGCAAGTGGGGCTTTCTTACCTCCCTCTTGATCGCCCCACCCGAACGCTCTCGGGGGGAGAAGCGGAAAGAGTCGACCTGACTTCGGCTCTTGGCTCCCGTCTCTCCCATGCCCTCTATGTTCTTGACGAGCCAAGCATCGGACTTCACCCGTGTGACAACGAACGACTCATCGCCATCATCAAACGATTGCGGGACGCGGGAAACACGGTGGTCCTGGTCGAACACGACACAGACATTATTCGACACGCCGACCACGTCGTCGACCTTGGTGTCGGAGCAGGAGAACGGGGAGGGACTGTTGTCGCGGTAGGATCTCCAGAAGAGATCGCCCAAAACCCGAAGTCTCTCACCGGTGCCTATCTCGTGGGAGGTCCCGATTCATCCGGCTCTCTCTGCCGGAAACGAATCACGAATCCGTCCGATGAAGTTCTGAGCATCTCCCTGGCAAATCTTCACAACCTCAAGAATGTCAAAGTGGACCTTCCACTTGGACGATTCGTGGTCGTTGCCGGAGTCTCCGGGTCGGGAAAGAGTTCCCTGGTGATCGATTCTCTGGCTCCAACCCTCACCGCTCTCCTTGCAAAACGCCTCCCAAAAGCTGGGAGCGATGCCACCCTTTCCATCGAAGGTTTCGAGTCTCTTTCGGAACTGGTCGTCGTCGATCAAAAGCCCATTGGAACCACTCCTCGTGGAAACCCAGGGACCTACACGAAAGCCCTTGGCCCGATTCGAAATCTTCTGGCGAAGACCTCGCTCGCCAGAGAACGAGGCTACGCCTCCGGAATGTTTTCGTTCAACGTGGCCGGCGGACGCTGCGAGACCTGCAGTGGCGATGGAGTGGAGCGGGTGGAGATGCAGTTTCTTGCGGACATCTTTATTCCGTGTGAAGACTGCGACGGAACGCGATTCCAAAAGGAAGTCCTCGACGTTCGGTGGAACGATTGCTCCATTGCCGACATCTTGTCTCTGACCATCGAACAGGCCCTCGAATTATTCCGGGAAGAAAAGCCGGTTCTCCGAGCCTTGCTGCCTCTTTCCGTCGTGGGCCTCTCCTACCTCAAGCTCGGCCAGCCACTGAACACTCTTTCCGGAGGAGAGGGACAGCGGCTCAAACTATCCGCGCGCCTCCGATCGAAAAGCCACGGCCGGAAGACATCGGAGACAAAACCATGCTTGTTCGTCCTGGATGAACCGACGACCGGACTGCACCCGAGCGACGTTGAGGTGCTGATCCGGGCCCTGGACTCCCTGATCACCGAGGGACATTCGGTCCTGGTCATTGAACACAACCTTCAGGTCATCTCTTCGGCGGATCATGTGATCGAACTCGGCCCGGAAGGAGGTCCCCTGGGTGGAGAAGTCGTCTTTGAGGGATCACCGGAAGATCTCCATCTGTGCGAGCGGTCCCCCACCGGAGGTCACATCAAGAAGGAGAGAAACCGGCAAAGAAGGAGTGAAACGGTTCGAGAAAAATCTCGCTCCCTCAAAACGAGAAGTGCCCCGGACAAGATCCAGATCAAGGGCGCAAGGGAGCACAACCTCAAGAACATCTCTCTTTGTCTTCCGACCGAAAAACTCGTGATCATCACCGGCCCATCCGGAAGCGGCAAATCCACTCTTGCGTTCGATATCGTATTTGCGGAAGGACAGCGTCGCTACATCGAGAGCCTCTCCGCCTACGCTCGCCGCTACTTGCACCAAGGAACGCGCCCGGACGTTGACCTACTTGATGGCGTCCCTCCCACCATCGCCATCGAACAGCGCCTGACCCAGGGTGGCAGACGATCCACGGTCGCCACCGTTACCGAGATCTTTCATTACCTGCGGTTGCTCTTTGCTCGGGCCGGAACTCAGACCTGTCCAAAATGCGGAATCGAAGCGATCGAGGGGAATCGAGATCAGATGATCCGGTTGATCGGCGAGCGTTTCGACGGAAAGGAAGTGACTTTTTTTTCCCCGGTGATTCGGGCTCGAAAAGGGCTTCACAAGTCCGTGGTTGAAAAGGCATCGGCCCTGGGCTTTCATGCCATTCGGTTCGACGGAATCATCACCCCCGTCAATGAGTTCATCCCCCAGGACCGACACGTGCTCCACGACGTCGACATCGTCATCGGAAAGACCAAGATCCAGAAACAGGCCTCCCCAAAGCTCAAGTCCCTGGTCAAGTCAGCGCTCGAGGTGGGAAAAGGGACGTTCTTCGTTCGCGCGGGAAAGAAAGAGAGCATCTTCAGCCAGTCCCGGTCTTGCCCCGAATGTGGCCGCGCCTTTGACGAACCCGATCCCCGAGACTTCTCTTTCAACAGCCGCAAAGGAAGATGCACGGACTGTGATGGGCTCGGCTTTGTCGCCAAACTCGATCCGGAACAAATGATCTCTCCCGAGAAAAGTCTGGGGAAAGGAGCACTGCAAGTCCTCAACGGAGTCATCTTCCGGGCCAAGACCATCCAGAAGTTTGTGCGCGAAATCGTCCGCAAGACCGGTGTCGATGCAAAAGTCCCGTGGGGAGAGCTATCCCAGAAAACACGCGATCAGATCCTGTTCGGAGAGGAAGAAAACCCTCGGAATGTCGCCAAGAAAAAGACGGGGAAAAAGTCGCGAGCTCCACGCAAACCAAAGCTTGCTCGGCGAACCACGGGGTCTTTCGAAGGAGTCATTCCACGCCTTGAAGAGATGCTGAAGACCGACGAACGCGAGACCCTCAAACGTCATCTCGATCACTTCAAGACAAGGTCTCTTTGCACCGGGTGTCGGGGTGGACGACTGAACGAAACATCCCGGTCTGTTCACATCGATGGGCTGTCCATCAGCGAAGTCGCCCATCTCCCCGTCCAAAAAGCCTCTTCCTTTTTCGCCGGACTTCGATTTCAGGGAAAACGTCTGCGGATCGCCAAAGACCTGGTAAGCGAGATCAGAAGCAAGCTTGAGTTTCTGGAAAAGGTGGGACTTGGCTATCTTGGCCTCGATCGAAGAGCCGACACCCTTTCAGGAGGAGAAACCCAGCGAGTGAGGCTTGCCGCCGGCCTGGGTTCCCGCCTCACCGGATCGTGCTATGTTCTCGATGAACCCACCATTGGCCTCCACCCAAGAGACAACGACCGACTCCTCGAAGCGCTAAAAGACCTCTGTACCGATGGCAACACGGTGCTGGTTGTGGAACACGATGAGGATACGATTCTTGCCGGAGATCACCTCGTCGAGCTTGGGCCCGGTGGCGGCACCAACGGAGGCAACATCGTCCTCGAGGGCCCCCCTTCAACCGTTCTCGCCTCGAAGAAATCGCTCACGGGACAGTGCCTTCGACAGAAGATCTCTTTCCCCACAAGAAGCCCTTCTTGCAAAGGTGATGAGAACATTCTGAAAGTTTGGGGAGCGACCGAGCACAATCTCAAAGGCGTCGACGTCGCGTTTCCTCTGAATCAACTGATCGCCGTGACCGGGGTGTCGGGTTCGGGAAAAACAACTCTCATTCGCGACGTCCTCTATCGCTCTTTGCGAAAAAGCCTCGGGCTCGAATCAGAAAAACCAGGCGCTCACAAGAAGATCACCGGTCATGAAAAGATCGGCCGGGTGGTTGAAGTGGATCAAACTCCCTTGGGGCGGACCTCTCGCTCCATTCCCGCGTCCTACGTCGGATTCTTCACCGACATCCGAAAACTGTTTTCCATGACCCAGATCGCTCGGGAACGGGGCTACGCTCCGGGAAGGTTCTCGTTCAACGTATCCGGCGGACGTTGTGAAGCCTGTTCAGGGCAAGGACAGATTCGCCTCGAGATGAATTTTCTTCCCGACGTGTTTGTTCAATGCGAAGGATGCAATGGTGGCCGCTATACCCGCGAAACCCTGGACGCCAGATTTCGGGGAAAGAGCATCAAAGATGTTCTGGACATGACGATCGAAGAGGCTCACACGTTCTTTGCCAACTTCCCCGCGATGGAGACCTACCTCAAGACACTGATTGAGGTTGGACTTTCCTACCTGACTCTTGGCCAGCCATCAAACACTCTCTCGGGCGGCGAGGCCGGACGCATCAAGCTTGCTGCCGAGCTCGGAGCCAACCACAAGACCCCGACCCTGTTCGTTCTTGATGAACCGACAACAGGTCTTCACCTCTTTGACGTGGAAAAACTCATCCACGTGATGAGGGCTCTTGTGAAGAAAGGCCATACGGTCGTTGTCATCGAACACAATCTTCCGGTCATGGCGCAGGCCGATTGGATCATCGATCTTGGGCCGGAAGGAGGCGAAGAAGGTGGCACGGTAACCAATGTCGGCCCCCCCGCCGACGTCGCCCGATCAAAGACTCACACCGGAAAAGCCCTGAGGAGTTTCTTGAAGACAAGAGCAACCCGAACCAAAACGGCACCGAAGGCAAAGACCATCGTTTAGGAAGGCACCGGCTCGCAGCCCTACTGCGAATCCCCTTCTTCACTTTCCTCCGGGATCACGAGTTCGGTGATCTCTCCCGTGCGAAGGATCCCGGAACGCAGCCGGAGCATCGCGCCCGCAAACTCCCCGGAAATGAGGTGATTGGGAACGGCAAAGTTGGCGTAGAGAAAACGCTCATGTGGCTTCACCTTCTGGAACCCTGGGCCATCCCCTCGCTGCTTTTTCATCCACACTCGAGGCGGTCGTACCGTCACCATGTTTCCACTCGGGCGACGAAAGTTGACTTCCGGGACAATCGTGGGAAAGGTGCCCTTGAAAGGGCGAGGTGGACCTTGCTTGGGATCCAATCGAAATCCATCGTCGAGGCTCCCCGGTCCTCCCCACGCACCGGTGGCAAAAGAGAATTCCGCGTCCTTGGGGTTATTGATGTAGATCCGAATACAACTCACGGGCTCTGCCCGCAAAAGCTCTACCTGGATGGAAAGACGCTCTTCTTTCTTTTTGTCCGGGGCATCAATCTTGGATTTTGAACCTCCTTCGGACCCGACAACCGGAGTCGGAGCCAAAACGAGGAAAGTCATGACGCCCACAAAAAGGGTGATCCCTCGAAATCGATTCATAGCACTTCTTCCATTCTCAACCACAGGGGAAACAAAGAGCCTGGTACCGGATAGGAACTTCCTATCAGTATAGGGATATCACGCTCAACTCGCGACTCCTTATTCCCCGGGCTGCGGGACTCAAAACCCCGTATCGACCAGCCAGGACAACAAGAGCGGCAACGTGATCACCGAAAGCAATGTGGATGCAACAACCAGACCGGCAACCTCCCGAGGTTGTCGATCGTATTTCT
>JAJDCM010000236.1 GCA_029260825.1 Planctomycetota bacterium
ACCTCCCTGCCGCGACTTCTCGTGATCGACGGCCAACAGCGCCTAACCACATTTTCACTCATCGTCGAGGCCTTGGCGAGGGTTTTGGAGAGTCAGAGCGAAGGGGCGCCGGAGATCACGGCGCGGAAGCTCAGGCACTACTTTCTCCTGAACGCGGAAGAGGACGGGGAGCTTCGTTACAAGCTCGTCCTCTCTCGAGGCGATTCCGATACGTTGAGGTCGATCATGGAGAAGACGCCGCTCCCCGATCAACCGGCTGATCGACTCGTCGAGAACTTTCGCTTTTTCGAGGAGAAGATCTCAGCGTGCCACTTGCGGCCGGCGGATCTCTACCGGGGCTTGAACAAGCTGCTCGTGGTGGACATCGCCCTGGACCGAGAAAGGGACAATCCGCAGCTCATCTTCGAAAGCCTCAATTCGACAGGGCTGGATCTGTCCCAGGCCGACTTGGTTCGGAATTTCGTTCTAATGGGGCTTGAGCCAGAAGAGCAGCGCGAACTCTACCGCGATTACTGGTACCCCATGGAGAGAAGCTTCGTCAATAAAGAAGGGGGCGATCTGTTCGATAGGTTTCTTCGAGCCTGGTTAACGATCAAGCTCGGAGAGGTGCCGAATCGCCGAAGAGGCTACGAGGAGTTTAAGAACTACCGAGGCTCGCACGCGAAGACGTCGATCCGGGAACTTGTTGAAGATCTCCATGACTTTGCCGGTCACTACGCGGCGATTGCCCTTGGGAAAGAAGATGACGCCCAGCTCCGGTCGATTTACGTGGGCCTGCGGCAACTTCGAGTCGACGTTCCGCTTCCGTTCTTGATGGTCTGTTACGCCCACTATCGAAACGGACAGCTGCCTCATGCTGATTTGGTCACGATCTCCCAGCTCGTGGAATCTTGGCTCTTCCGGCGGGCGGTTTGCGAGATCCCGAGTAACGTATTGAGCCGAACGTTTGCGAGTCTCTTGGGGCAGGTCGATCCCGAGAACCTGCTCGAGAGTTTCACGGGCTTCCTTCTGACGCGACAGGGGCGACAGCGATTTCCGACGGACGACGAGTTTAGGACCCAGCTCCAAACGCGAAATCTCTACGAGGCGCGACATCGCAACTACTGTCTGTCTCGGCTGGAGAACGTCGGAAGGACGAAGGAAAAGGTGTCGGTCGGTGAATTCACCATCGAACACGTTCTACCCCAGAACAAGAACCTCTCGGAAGAGTGGAGGCAGGAGCTCGGAGCCGCCTGGGAGGAGGATCAGGAACGATGGTTACACACCTTGGGGAACCTCACTCTCACAGGATACAACTCCGAGCTGAGTGATCGCCCGTTCAAGGTGAAGCGAGATCAACTGGGTGGCTTTGCCGACAGCCCGATTCGCCTGAATCGCGATCTTGCGGGTCTTGACCGGTGGAACGCGAATGAGATTGAGCGACGGGGGAGGGCTTTGGCGGCGAGCGCCCTCGAGATCTGGCGAACTCCCACTTTGCGGAGTGATGTCCTCGATAAATACCGCGAGCGGCTACAGACTTCCCAGGGGGGTGCTGGGCGTTACGACCTCGATCACTTCGTAAGTCTTCGCGGCCGCTCCCTAGACCTGCTTGAGGACGTCAGGCGGAGAACGGAGAAGTTGGGGCTAGTCGAGAGTATCTGGAAATATTTTATCGGGTATTCGGGTTCAGCGCGGAGCAGACCTTACTCGCTTATCGTGTGGCCCCGAGTCGGATTCTTGCTTCTCTCGGTAAACTATCCGTTCGCCGATATCGAGGCTCCGCCCGAGAACTGGAGAGCCTTCCGGGACGGAAAGCGGACTCGGGGGAGAGTTAGAGACAGCCGTCAGCTCGGCGAGATGCTGGATCTGCTCGATCGGAGCTTCGAGTTGAAGGGATCTAACCCGCAAGTAGATTGATCGCAAGGTTGCTTTTTTTGAGGAGTTCCAATGGCGTCTGACGAAATCATTCAGCTAAGCCTCGCCAAGATCGAGGCGATTGAAGGACGGGGGAGGGGCGCGTTTGGCGGCGGATTGGCGTCCTTTCAGCTTCGGGAGGGTTTCCGTTGCGAAGTACATCCATTCCGACTTGTAGAAGCAAGTGAATCGGGAAAGCCAGGACTGGAATACTGCGGAGTCATCGCTCGGCTGGATTGGTAGGGAGGAGTGGACCCGGAGCGATGGAGGTCGTCCTCCGATTCAACGCCAAGGGTCATGGCGCGACCGACGATCCCACGGAGATTATCTACGTCGTCCGGTCGACGGACAAAGAGGAGTTGCTCGTGTGGGACCGTGTACCTCACGAGGCGCTTGGAGACGGAATTGCTCCCGGCTCGTTTTTCGACGGCATTCTCCGTAGCGCGGCGCGAAAGTCGCAATTGTGGCCGGAGTCGAGGCTCTGATTCTCCCGGTGAAGGGTGTCGGGCCGGCGGTCCTGGCAAGTTTTCTTGCCCTGCGGGGGATTGGCTAGAATGGACGCGCTCGGGACGAAACGAGATCGAGGCGCTGGAGAAGATCTGACGGCTCCACGATGACGAGGGAAGGTGACTTGCCTGTGGATCTTTCGGCGAATGGCCGAGGAATCTCGCGGAGTTTTGGGAACGTCGGGCGGAAGAGGAGAGACGATGACCGATCTTGTAGACCTCATGCACGGACAGGAGGAAGTCCGCTTCTGCTCGGCGCTGGCGATCCTCCTGCAGTATGATGAGGAGAGTTCCCCCATCTTGCGAGGGGTGCTCGAGAAGGTGGCGGAAAGCTGGGAACATTCCGATCCGTGTCCATTCTCGAAAGGGGTCGAAGTCGAAAGGGTTCGTGTTTCGGTGGAAGAGCCGGTTCAGGGGGACGGCGACCGGGAAGGCCGGTACGACCTCGTGATTCGATTTTCACACGTCATCGACGAGGGTTCTCCGAGTCCCTACGTTCTCATTGTCGAGGCCAAAGTAGCCGCTGAGGGAGCGCATGGTGATCAGTTCTCGACGTACAGGGAAGGGATCGAGTGGATTCGAGATCGGCAGGAAACACAGGGGACGCCAGTCTTCGGACTTCTCACCATGAATCCGGAGAAGGTGCTCCGTGGGCTCAAGGAGCGGGACAAGCGATTGGTCCGCTTCCATGTCGGATGGGAGGAGATCGCGAACGTCGTCATGGAGAACATGCCGAAGGGATCAGCGTGTGGTGCCCTGAAGGATAGCTTCTGTGCGGCAGTAAAGAGGTGGACCGTGAAACTCGAAGACTACACGTCGTTGCTTGAAAGGGACTCGTTTCCGTTTCCCGTGGTGATGGATGCCCTTGATCTGATTTGCGAGCGACTCCGCAGCGTTTGCGACGCCGCGAAGAAGATGCGCGACCCGGTCGGTGCCGAGGGCCCGGTGTGGATTCCCAAGAACGATAAAGGAGGAGGCGAGAAGCACGACGGTTGCTACCGCTATGGGCACTGGTGGCGCGTCGGCAAGGACTGGGCGGGATTGACACTGGCCTGGCACTATCGGGAGAAAGCAGACCCTTTGCCACCTAGCGCGCACAAGGGCCCAGGCGGCGAAGCCTACGTTCCCTATCTGGAGCTGTGGACGGCGAAGACGGGGGCGGAGAAGCCCGCAAAACTCTGGCCCCAGTCCGAGATCGTCAAGCTGCTGTCCGAGGAAGCGGTCGAGAAGTTGGGCAAATGGCTTCTGGAGGGAGAGGGAGCGAGTCAAGCTCCACCGCTCGGGTTGAGGGAGTTCGGAGGTGGGGACTGAGTTCGCTGAGATCAGTGACTCCAAGTCGAGCCCGAGATCGGCGGAAAGTGTTATGACGGAAATGCACGCAACTGTCTGCGAGACCGGGGGAAACTCCTTGAGGCGGTTTGCCAGACGCTCAGGGAGGCTGAAAACGAGAGTGGGCGCACCCTGGAAGGGCGAGCTTCCAGAGTTCAAGAGCTTGTCGGTAGGAATCCAGGAACAGAGAAGGAGTCTGGGATGCCCGTGGTGAACCGCTGACCACGTGACGCCATTGGCGATCGTCCGACTGAGGTTGTTCGCGGCAGTCCTGCCCCAACCTGAGAACAGAGTCTTCAGAAACCGAGACCAATGCCTTCCTTGCGACCATTCACACTGCAAGATTCTCGATCGGGCCTGCGGGTTCGGAGTCTTTCCCACTGGTAAACTCCACAATTGTGATGCACTATGCATCTAAATTCTGGGAATCCAGTCGCGCTTACGCAATAGCATTCTTCTAATGAACGACCGGGGGGAGGTGTCCTATGGACCTGCATGAGCATGGGCACTTGGTGCGGGGTCAATGCTAGCCGTGGAGGAACTCGAACTCGTTCTGTCTCCCGGCGGCTCCATGCGCGTTCGCAGAGAGACTCCAGAGCCGCAGCCGGCTGGTAGCGGTTGGCTAGATCAGGTGGCGGGCGCCTTTTGCCGGGGACGGGGCCCGGGACTGTTTGCGCTGGCCGCCAGGAATCCCGACGGTGCCGCCTTGCCGCCGTCGTTCGCCTTCTGGCGTGAGCTGGGTCTCGGCTACATGACGGCACTCTGCCGGACCGCGGAATGGGACCACGACGAGCAGGATGAGATCGCCCCGATCCCTCCCCCCTCCGAGGAGCGGATCGCGTCCATCATCTTGGGATCGCCCCCGATGCAGGGCGCCGAGTACCTTGACCCGGAGTGTTACCGTTCTCTGTGGAGCGACCTCGACGAATGGGTCCGTGCCGAGGTCCATTCGATGGGGAAGGGGCTTACCGGTTTTCTCGCTGGCCGTGCCCCGACCTGGCATCAGGTGGGTCGCGTAACTCTTCACCTCGCTGAGAACAGGCAAGACGAGGCATTTCCCTTCGGGTTCATCGCGACTTATGCTCCGACTCTTAGCCGCTCGGGGCGCGTCCAGCACCTGCCCCTTAGCCAGGCTCTCGAGGAGTACGCAGGTGCGGGAAACAAGCGGGTGCTGATCCAGCTCCTCTCTCCTCTTCAGCGGGCGGCGAAGCGAAGTGCAGTACTGGCGGACCTGGTTGGGACGGGAGACGTCTTTCATCCTTTGGCCTGGAATGCGGCCGAGGCCTACCGATTTCTCAAGGACCTCGCCGAGTTCGAGTCGAGTGGACTCCTGGTGCGGGTTCCCGACTGGTGGTCCAAGCGTCCCAGACCGCGGGTCTCCTTGAGCATCGGGGAGAAGAAGCAGAACAGTCTCAACATGGGGGCAATGCTGGATTTCAAGGTCGAGCTTGCTCTTGGGGACGAGCGCCTTGACGAGAAGGGGTGGAAGAAGCTGGTCGCAGGGCAGGACGGACTGGTCCTGCTCAGGGGACAGTGGGTCGAGGTTGATCAGGAGAAACTCACCGAGGCTCTCGATCACTGGAAGGAAGTGGAGGCGCGGGCGGCGAAAGAGGGACTTTCCTTTTCAGAAGGGATGAGGCTTCTGGCAGGCGCTCCCCAGGATTTCGGCGGGAACGACGAGCCGGAAGCGCATCGGGATTGGAGTTCAGTGAGTGCGGGTCCCTGGCTAGCGAACGTGATGGCAGGGCTGTCCGATCCGAGTCGGCTGGAGTCGGCTCGGCCGGGACGCGCCCTTCGTGCAAAGCTGCGTCCGTACCAGAAAACCGGTATCGATTGGCTCTTTTTCTTGACGCGTCTTGGAATCGGGGCATGCCTTGCGGACGATATGGGGCTGGGCAAGACCATCCAGGTGCTGGGGCTATTCGTCGCGCTCCGTCGGGAACGCCGGGAAACGAAGCCCTCGCTGGTGCTGGTGCCGGCTTCTTTGCTGGCGAACTGGAAGGCGGAGATCGAGAAGTTTGCGCCGTCGCTTTCCGCGTGTTTTCTCCACAGCTCCGAGATGGGAGTGGAGGAGATGGCCCAGAAGGCGGCCGATCCCGAGCGGGCGTTTTCGGGCAAGGACCTCGTCGTGACCACCTATGGCATGGTACTTCGGAAGGACTGGCTCCTCTCGATCGATTGGCGGATCGTGGTGCTGGACGAGGCCCAAGCGATCCGGAACCCGGGCACGGGCCAGGCGCGAGCGGTTAAGAAGTTGAAGAGTGAAGCGCGGCTTGCGCTGACCGGGACACCGGTGGAAAACCGGTTGTCCGACCTCTGGTCTCTCTTCGACTTTCTTCGTCCGGGTCTTCTGGGTTCCAGAAAGCGATTCCAGGAGTTCGTGAAGTCTCTCGAAGAGAGGGATAGCGATAATTATTCTCCCTTGCGCAATCTTGTACGACCCTACATCCTGCGACGTCTGAAGACAGATCGGACCGTGATCACCGATCTGCCGGAGAAGACGGAGGTCAAGGCGTTCTGCGGACTGGCGAAAAAGCAGGCCGTGCTTTACCAAAAATCGGTCAACGACCTCGCGAAGATCCTGTCCGAGGTGGACGGAATGAAGCGGCGGGGTCTGGTGCTGTCTTTCCTCGTTCGCTTCAAGCAGATCTGCAATCATCCCAGCCAGTTCCTCGGGGATGGTCTCTACGATCCCGCCGCCAGCGGCAAGTTCACCCGGTTGCGCATGATCTGCGAGGAGATCGCGTCCCGGCAGGAGCGGGCTCTGGTCTTCACCCAGTACCGGGAGATGACGGAACCGTTGGCTGGTTTTCTCGCCGGCGTTTTTGGTCGAGAGGGGCTGATCCTGCACGGAGGAACTCCGGTGCGCCGGCGAAGGGAGCTGATCCAGGACTTCGAGCGAAAGGATGGTCCTCCGTTCTTCGTCCTTTCGCTGAAAGCCGGGGGGACCGGTCTCAATCTGACATCAGCCTCCCACGTGATCCATTTCGATCGGTGGTGGAACCCGGCGGTGGAGAACCAGGCCACGGATCGCGCTTTCCGTATCGGTCAGAAGCGAAACGTACTCGTTCACAAGTTCGTTTGCCGGGGAACCATTGAGGAGAGGATCGACGCCCTGATCGAGGAGAAACAGGAACTGGCCAGGGATGTCATCGAAGTAGGAGGAGAGAGAGCAATGACCGAAATGAGCAATGATGAGTTGATCCAGTTCGTGACCCTTGATATCGAGAGGACGGTAGTCTAGCAACATGGCAAGACGAACGAAAAGAAGATTATCATCGGGTTGGAAACCCTACGTGAGCGTGGGAACTCGCAAGCGATCGGCGGCAAAGGAGTCGAAGCGTCTTCGGAAAGGGGGAAAGAAAGTCCAGCCGATTCATATCGAAGGGCGGAAGATCGCTCATTCCTTCTGGGGGAAGGCCTGGTGCGAGCACCTGGAATCGCTCGGCGACTATTCGAACCGGCTTCCCCGGGGACGCACCTACGTGCGAAACGGATCGGTGTTTCACCTCGAAATTGACCGGGGTGTGGTGCGAGCAAGAGTGAGCGGTAGTAGAAATTACGATGTGGAGATCGAGATCAAGCCTCTGACCCGCACTTCCTGGGCTGCTCTCAAAAAGCAGTGTCGGGGGGAAATCGGGTCCTTGCTGGAGTTGCTCCAGGGGCGTTTCAGCGATCACGTCATGAAGTTGATGTGCGATTCCAAGAAGGGTCTGTTCCCCCGGGTGCGTGAGATCAGCCTTGATTGTAGCTGCCCGGACTGGGCCACGATGTGCAAGCATGTGGCCGCTGTCTTGTATGGCGTGGGGGCTCGGCTCGACGAGCAACCGGATCTCCTGTTCGTATTGCGCGGGGTCGATCACGAAGAGCTGATCTCGATCGAGGCCAAAGACGCCGTCGCGGGGATGGGGACCAAAAAGAGCGCACGTCGCAAGATTGCCGGGGATCTGTCGTCGATCTTCGGGATCGAGCTGACGGAGAAGAGCGACGAACCTGCGAGAGCTCGCAAGAAGAAGACATCGCCGCGGGCACGGGCAGTCACGGGAAAGACGGTTGTGCGACTGCGGAAGAAGTTCGGAATGTCCACAGATGAGCTAGCTCTCTTGCTCGGAGTGTCCTCGACCACGGTCAGAAAGTGGGAAGGGGCAATCGGGAAGCTGAACATGCAGCCGAAGTCCCGGAATGCCTGGGCAATGGTGTCTGGATTGGAGAGAGATGAAGCCAGAGAGCGGATCGGACTGTCCTGATTTCCAGGAATGAGCGGTCTGAATATCACGAAGAATCGCGACGACCGGATTCTCCTTCAAGAGTCTCTTCATACTTTCGAGTTCTGCGAGCGTCGGATCAGGCGAGAATCGTTCCATGAAAATTGATGGATAGTCCCACAGATTTCAATGCGGAACAACCTGGGACCATGGCTCGGATTCTGCATGGCTCAAGAAGTCG
>JAJDCM010000237.1 GCA_029260825.1 Planctomycetota bacterium
GCGGGCAAATCCTCATCGAAGGGAGAATCGAAGCCGGAAGAGGAAGAGATGCACCCAACGCTCCCACGGAAGAAGAAGAGGAGTCGTCAAAGCTCACCACGGAGGTTGTATCCGGAGTGGGTAGCGACGGCGGCAATCTGATCCTGACCGCCCAGGAAGTCGTGGTGACTCGGTCAGGCTCCCTTTCCTCCGGACAGGGAGGAAAGGGGGGCATCTCCTCCCACCAGCCGGAGAGAAACCGCAATGCCTGGGCCACTGCCGGGGACGGAGGGCGCGGTGGCACCCTGGCAATCGTGGCCGAAACCCTCAAGGTAGCAACTCGCCCAGCCATTCTTTCCGTGGGGGACGGCGGAAAAGGAGGAGACGCGACAGCAACAATAATTATCGATACTTCCAGCGACATTCTTCCCCTCGCCACCGCAACTCCCGGAGTTGGGGGCAATGCGGGCCGCGCCTTTCTCTCATCCTGGGATTTCCGGCAAGACGGCCTACTCATCCTTGGCACCGAGGACGCAATTCTTCACGGGGGAAGAGCAGGATTACCCGGAACCGGAATCATCCATCACAACGGACAAAATTCCCCCGACAGGAATGTCATTCGTGGAGGCAACCACACTCCCGAAGAAGGCAGAAAGGGAGGATCAGGATGGTATTCCGCCGGGGCAGGGCAACCCGCTCTTTCGTTCGCAACTCCCGGCTTTGGTTCCGGCGATGGGGGAGACGCCATCGCCATCGGCGGCCGGGGAGGCGATCTCACATGCCTCGGCCTCTCACAAGGAGACCTTGGTCTTGCCTTTGGATTCATCGCGCAGGCAGGCGAGGGAGGCAGCGCACATGCCGATGGGGGCGCAGGAGGATCCAACGGTCGATCCACCCCGGGAAGAGGGGGCAACGCGACAGCAATCGGCGGCGAAGGAGGACACGGCCCGAACCCCGGAATAGGACTCATATTTCAAGGGGGGAAGGGCGGACAAGCTCGGGGGAAGGGTGGCTCAGGCGGGAAGGGGATCACCCGCTGCTCTCCGTCATCAAATGGAGGACCCGGAGCTAAGGGAGGAAACGCCCACGCAATCGGAGGAACCGGAGGGGTGGCGGCTCTTGACGGAGGACCGGGAGGAGACGGATTCTCCGAGGGCGGCAGCGGAGGTGCTGGTGGAGATGGGCTCCCTCCGGGCTCCGGCGGCTCTGGAGGCGGATCCACCGCGGACGCAAGCTCAGGAGGACCTGGAGGCCTTCTTGTAGGAGCCATGGGAAGAAACGAGGCCAAAGTAGGCCCGGATGGAGCAGAAGGGGAGGCCTGCGGAGTGCCGACCGGGGACGGGGCAAAGTAAAATAGGAGTACAGTCCCGGCTCCCCGTATCTCGAAAGGAACCCCATGAAGCGAAACGAAATGCTTCGCCGGATGCGCGAGCATGAAGCTCCGTGGGACATGGTCATCATCGGGGGCGGCGCCACCGGTGTAGGAACTGCGGTGGATGCGGCGGCTCGGGGTTATTCCGTCTTGCTACTCGAGCAGGATGATTTCGGAAAAGGGACTTCTAGCCGGAGCACGAAGCTCGTCCACGGGGGGGTCCGCTATCTCGAGCAGGGCAACATTTCACTCGTCATGGAAGCCCTTCGGGAAAGGGGAATTCTGAGACGAAACGCTCCTCATCTCGTGGAAGACCGAGCCTTCGTGGTTCCCCGCTATGACTGGTGGGAAGGTCCTTTCTACGGAATGGGCCTCAAGCTCTACGACCTTCTCGCCGGACGCTACGGATTTGGACGGTCCCGCATCCTCTCACGAAACCGAACCCTCGACGAGATCCCAACCCTGACTCAAAAGGGATTGCGGGGGGGTATCGTTTATTACGATGGCCAGTTCGATGACGCTCGCTTGCTGCTCAACCTCGTGCGCACGGCAAACGATCAGGGAGCGGTGCTCCTGAATTATGTTCGCGTCACTGGATTCTTGAAGGATGCAGATGGAAGCATCACCGGTGTGGTCGCCCGCAATCGAGAATCCGGCGAGTCCATCGAAATCAAGGCCCGGGCAGTTATCAACGCTACGGGGCCATTCTCCGACCACACAAGGCGCATGGACAACCCCTCGAGCGAGGCAATGATCCAGCCGAGTCAAGGGGTGCACCTCGTTCTCGATTCATCGTTTCTTCCCACTCAAAGCGCCATGATGGTGCCTCGGACTCCCGATGGGCGAGTTCTCTTTGCCATTCCTTGGCATGGTGCGGTCATCGTGGGAACGACCGACACTCCGGTCAAGGAAGCTACACTGGAACCCCGACCCCTTGCAGAAGAGATCGATTTCCTTCTGGACACAGCCGGAAGCTACCTTCAACGTCCCCCGAAACGAAACGACGTGCTGAGCGTGTTTGCCGGGGTGCGTCCGCTCGTGCAAGCCGAACACGGCAACGGCAAGAATGGAAACGGAAACGCTAACGGTACCCAAAACCAAGGTTCTTCCGTCAAGAGACAGACGTCCTCGGTCTCTCGAGACCACTCTCTTCGTGGGGCTGCTTCCGGTCTCATCACCATTGCCGGAGGGAAGTGGACCACCTACCGAAAAATGGGGGAAGACACGGTTGATTTTGTCGCCGCCCAGGCCGGACTTCCGATTCGCCCATGCCCCACAAAAACACTGAACATCCACGGGTTTCACGCCAATCCGTCAGTCTTTGGAGAGCTGGCGCACTACGGCTCGGATGCCCGTGGGATCCTTGAGCTCATCAAAAAAGATCCTCGACTCAAGAAACGACTTCACCCGACCCTTCCCCACATCCAGGCAGAGGTCGTCTGGTCGGCCCGACAGGAGATGGCCCGAACCGTGGAAGACGTTCTCTCCCGGCGCACCCGGAGCCTACTGCTGAATGCCCGTGCCGCCATCGAATCGGCTCCTCTTGTGGCACGCATCCTCTCCCGGGAGCTCGGCCAAGACGGAACCTGGGAGAAGAAGCAGGTGCAAGACTTCCTCGAAACCGCTCGGGGCTATTGCCTCTGAGATCCGGGAAAGAAGAAGACTCGGCCTTTTTTACCCAACTTGATAGGCTAGCCTCGAATCGTAGTAGAGATTCATGCCCACACTCTTCATTTTCGAGGACCTTTACCCATGTGGAATTTCGATTTCCTCCGCCGTCAGCCCCTGGTCTTCTCTCTACTGGCAACCGTCCTTCTTCTGGTCGGACCCGGAACGTCCGTCCGAGCAAAAGAGAAAAGCGACGAAAACTGGCCGAGCTTTCGAGGGCACCACGCAACCGGAATCGCGAAGGGGCACGAAACCGTCACTGAATGGAACATCGAAGACGGTACGAACATCCTCTGGAAGCAGCCGATCCCGGGACTTGGCCATTCTTCTCCCGTCATCTGGGGTGACAAGATTTTCCTCACGACCGCCGTCACCGAAGAAGATCCCTACCTCAAGGTTGGCCTCTACGGCGCGAGTCCCGAGCACATCGAAAACTATGACCATGAGTTCAAGGTCTACTGCCTCGACCGGAACACGGGAGAGATGATCTGGGAGCAACTCTGCCATCGAGGGGTTCCCAAGGTCAAGCGACACATCAAGGCAAGTCACGCAAATAGCACTCCGGCAACCGACGGAACCCGGCTGATCACCTTCTTTGGATCGGAAGGACTCTACTGTCATGACCTCGAAGGGAAGCTACTCTGGAAAAAAGACCTGGGAGTCTTTGATTCGGGACCTTTCAATGCCAAAGATCTTCAGTGGTCTTTTGCTAGCTCCCCGATCCTTCATGACGGAAAAATATTCCTTCAATGCGACGCAAGAAACCAGGCCTTCCTCCTTGCACTGGATGCCTCCACCGGAAAAGAGATCTGGAAGACCGCACGAAACGATGTTCCCACCTGGAGTACACCGACCATCGTCACCGAGGGACAACCACAGATTCTCGTCAACGGTTTCAAGCACATCGGCGGCTATGACATCAAGACGGGAAAGGAGCTCTGGATGATCACCGGTGGGGGAGACGTACCGGTTCCGACCCCGGTCTTCGCCCACGGCATGGCATTCATCACCAACGCCCATGGCTCCATGGCCCCCATGTACGCCGTGAAGCTTGGAGCCAGTGGAACCATCAGCACCGATGGGGACAGTGACGACCTTGCATGGCTCGATCGCCGATCCGGCGCCTACATGCAAACCCCCCTTGTTTATGGCGACCTTCTCTTCAGTTGTAGTGATGGAGGAATCCTGAAGTGCTACGAGGCCAGGACGGGAGAACGGCTCTACAGGAAACGACTGGGTCGAGGAAAGTCCGGCTTTTCGGCCTCCCCGGTTGCGGCGGACGGGAAGCTTTACTTCACGAGTGAAGTGGGGGAGACCTACGTCATTCCCGCCGACCCGGAATGGGACATCTTGGCCCGCAACGAACTGGATGAGGTCTGCATGGCCACTCCCGCCATTTCCAGCGGAATTCTCTACTTCCGCACCCAAGGACATCTGATCGCGGTAGGGAGCAAGAACTGAAACACCTCTGCCGAACTCTCGCGCTCGATTAGCCGTTGTCCTCGGCCTTCTTTCTCCCCTCACTGAATTTCTTCAGGTAGTCGACCACTGCCTCTTGCTTTCCCGCCTTGGCGTGGGCAATGAGAGGAATGCCGTGGGGTCCACGAAGGTCGATGACCTTCGGGTCATCCTCAAGAAACGCCTTCACGATGGTGATCTTTCCCAGCATTGCGGCACAGAATACATCCATTCTCGCGCCTCGTTCCAGCAGGTAGCGAGCGATGTGTTCACTTCCCGAATGAGCTGCAGCTCCAAGGCCGGTTTCATAGTCACCACCTCCCCAGTCCCAGCACGCATTGACAAGTCCGGGCTCCTTCGCGAGAAGGGCTTTCGTCTGTTTGAACTTCGTGTGAGCAACGTCCACGAAATGCTGGGAAAGATCGAGGTCAAGGCGGGGAGCGCGCTGGGCCAAAAGCGGCTTCCCCAGAGCGAGAAGTGCTCCGGTTGCGAGAGTCGATGTGCAAAGGAATCGTCGTCGGGTGGATGATGAATCGTTCATGGCTTGGCCTCCGGTCACAAAGGTTTGAATTGACGCGATCCTTTACGAGCGAACCTCGTCAATGGTCAGCAGAATATCCGCAAACCGGTCTCGAGAAGGCCCGGAAGTGCCGCCCAAACGAATGATTGACAAGCCAAACAATTCGGTTATTATTCAACCAGTAGACTACTGTGTTGACCTACCGCCAAGCAAGGATTGCCACCCGGCGATTTTCTATCCATGAAGAAACAAAATGCTCGCATCAAGAGCTGTATCCTCGTCTGCGCCCACGGAAAAAAGGGTAAGAAGGGAACATGCGCGGGATCCGGCTCAAGCAAGCTCGCCAAACTACTCAAGAATGAGGTCGACAAACGCTCCCTGAAGAAAGTCGTCAAGGTTCGAAAGACCGATTGCCTCGGTCAATGCTCCAAGGGACCCAACGTGGTGATCTTCCCGGGCGGGAGCTTTTACTCCCACGTGACACGAACCAGCGCCTGTACCATCGTTGATGAACTCGTCGCTCTCCTCGACAAGGACTCCTGACCTGAAGAGCAAAGAATTGTTA
>JAJDCM010000238.1 GCA_029260825.1 Planctomycetota bacterium
TGTGGATGGAGCAGATGTCTGTTCCTGGGTTGGACGGGTTGAATCGGGAGCCGAAGCGACGATGGACATTTCGCCCGTCGTTCAGAGAAAGGCACAGAAGGTTCGATTCGAATGGAGCGGGCCCGAAGGAAAAACGGCATCGTTGGGCGTGCCCTTGCCGGCCCAGATCCTGGTCGAAAGAGAGCGGCTGATTGCCTGGTGCGGGGCTTCTTCGTCCCGAGATTCAAGCGTTTTTGAATCCATCTTCAGAAAAGCGGTCTCCGAGCAAAAGGAGGGAGATACCGAGTTTCGTTGGATGGATGTCGATCCTGAGAGGCTTCCGGTGCATTCCTCTGGATACGGGATCTTGGACGCACTTGTTCTCGATGCATCCTCTCGCCCTCAGCTCACGGACTTGGTACTGGAAGCAGTGGTGGGTTTTGTGAAGTCGGGGGGTTGTGTCTTTCTGAGGGGCGAGGGATGGTCCGGCCCGCTAGCAGACAGCGATGGACGGTTGGGTTTTGGGACTCTCGTTCGGGAAACGGGAAGCTTTGATGGACTGGAAGCGAACCGGCTTCTCACGTTGACAGCGGCAAGTACCGGTGGGCTTTTTCGAAATTCGAGCGAGAGTCGCTGGTGGCAATCCTCTCTGCTGAGTCGTTTTCAAGGAGGGGGGCTGGGCCACCTTCGGATCTGGGCACTTCTTGTCTGTTGTCTTTGGATCTTTCTTGGTATCGGGTTTCTGGTCGTGGCAAAGAAGCCGACAGCACTCGTTTCGGGTCTCTTTGCCGCATCGCTTCTTTTCGTCGTGGGGCACCGACTTCTCCGCGAAGGCTTGGCGAGGGAGGAGATCGCCTTGAGCGGAGTGAAGATCAGTTTTGCCCGCCTGGGAGAGTCCCCGGAGCCCTATGTTCACTATCTTTCCTTTTGGCCTGTTGCCGGCGGTGTGGGGTCCCTCGTGTTGCCGTCTGAGTCTTATGTTTTCGGGGTTCCGAAGCCATCCTATTCACCTTTGCGCTCGGAAGCTCGAGAGTCCTCCGTGGTGGTGGATGGACTTGACATCGATGATCGGGGGGCGCGATTCATTCGACTGATCAGTTCTCTCTCTCCGCTCGGTCGTGGTCGGCAGGAACAGGGCCGGGAGGGAATGGTCGTTGAGCGCTCGGGGCCCTTCGAGGGTACCCTGATCAACGGGTCCGGATGGAGCCTCGAAAAGACGGTTTGGAGGAGAGATGGAACCTGGTTCCATGTGGGGAGTCTTGTGGATGGGGATGCTGTGACCTCGACGCTTGATTCCCCAAGGCCTGGTTTCCCGGGGGGGTCTCGGGTAGCTTTTGCCTGGGCCGACCTCCTGGATCGAGACGGAGTGTTGCCGCACGGGGAGGATCTGGTGGCGGGGTTCCTCCGGGATCCGTCCTCCAGAGTACCCGAGCCATTTTCCTGGAATGGCTGGGGAGACCCAGGCGAGCTTCCACATCTCATCGTCTTTGAGGTGGGGTCTTTGAAGTAGCGGGAAGGAACTTGGATCTTGGCATTCCTGAACACGACACGAGCGATCGGGTAGGGTTTTCTTCATGATCGATGCTCTAGAAACCTGGATGAAACTTGCCCTCTTGATCGCTCCTTCCGGGAAGTGGCGGGTGGCTCCAAACCCACGGGTCGGTGCGGTTGTGGTGAAGAACGGGGAGCTAGTGGGGCAGGGCGCTCACCGTTGGTATGGTGGCCCCCATGCTGAGGTGTATGCCCTGACCCAAGCGGGCGAACGTTCTCGAGGGGCAACCCTGTTCATTACTCTGGAACCGTGTTCGACACCGGGTAAGACAGGAGCGTGTGTCGATCGAATCATTGCTGCGGGGATTCAGCGGGTTGTCTACGGGTGCACCGATCCAAATCCTGAGCACAAAGGGAGAGGTGCGGCCAGGTTGAGGAATGCGGGCATCGAGGTGATCGAGGGGATCTTGGCCGGGGAGGGGGCCCCTTTACTTGACGGTTTTTCCCGTCATCTGGAATCGGGCATTCCCTGGGTCGTTGCCAAATGGGCAATGACACTGGATGGGAAGATTGCAACGCCTACTGGAGACTCTCGCTGGATCACCAGTCTGGACTCTCGTCGTCGCGGGCATCGACTGCGACGTGAGTCGGATGGAGTCCTTGTGGGGGTCGGAACGGTGCTAGCGGACAATCCAGACCTCACCGTTCGTCTCGTAAAAGGGAAAAATCCGGTTCGGATTGTCATGGATACTCACCTTCGTACCCCTTCCCACTTCAAGATCGTGGAAACCGCAAACAAGGAGCCGACCTGGTTTCTTACCGGAGAGAGCGCATCTCAAGAGAAGGCGGAAGGGCTCATGAAGAAGGGGTGCAAAGTCATCCGAGTTCGTGTTTGCGAGAACAGAGTGGACCTTGTCACGGCCTTCAAGCATCTCCGGGGGATCGGGATGGACAGAATTCTCCTTGAAGGTGGTGGAGGGCTCACGGCCGAAGCGATCACCCGGGGTCTCGTCCATCGAGTCATGGCGTTCGTTGCACCGAAAATTTCGGGAGGAGCAGAGGCGAAGACTCCCGTGGAGGGAGGAGGAGTCTCTTCGATGGCTGACGCTCTGAGCCTCACCGGATTGACCGTCAAGCAGTTGTCCGGCGGAGATCTTCTCATTCAGGGATCGGTACCGGGTACTAGTTCGAAGCCGGGGTCCCGTCCGTATCCGTGCTGAACGTGACCTGGGTGGTCATCTGGGTCGCCAGGTCGTAGCGATAGATATCTCCATTCCCTGTTCGGTCCGACGCGTAGAAGATCGAAGTTCCATCGGAGTTGAAAGATGGTTTTTCGTCGTTCGATCCAGGAGAAGTGGAAATGTTCGTCAACTGAAGGGACTGGAGGTTGACGAGGTAGATTTCCCGGTCACCATCCCGGTTGGTTCGAAAGGCCACGAATCGGCCATCCGGCGAAACCTCGGGTTGGCTGTCCGAAATGCCCATCCCACCTTGCGAAACGTTCATCACCGATTGGGTTGCCCGGGTGTATACGAAGATCTGAGATGGTCCATCCCGGAAGGATCGGAAGGCCACTTTTTTGCCATTGAAGCTGACGGATGGCGAGTCATCGGTGCCGGCAGGGCCGGGGCTGGCGAGGGTGAGCTCGTCCAGGCGACAATCGTAGAGGTAGATGTCGTTTTCGAGGCCTTCGATCGCGGCCGCTGCTACGAAATTTCCGTCCGGGCTGAGGAACGGATCGAACAATGTGATCCCCTCCTTGATCAGCTTGCGGGTGATATTCGTCCGCAGGTTGTGGATGCGAATCTCCCTGCCCCCCGACGGGCTTCCTGCCTCGAAAACAACGAGACTTCCGTCCGCAGAGATATCGGGGATGATTCGATCGGTTCCGCCAGTACTCAGGGGCGTCGTGGTTTGAGTGGCGATATCATGGAGGTAAATGCCGAACGAGCCCGATAAGTTCGAGGAGAAGACAACTCGCTTTCCCTGTCCATCGATCTGCGGAGACATGCTACGGCTGGGTCCTCCCGGATCGATCGTGGTTTCAATGCCCGTGGTGAGATCGCGGATGACCACGTCTCGATTCTGGAGTCTTTCAAAGGCGATGATCTCTCCGGCTGGCGGGAGAATTTTCAAGATGATCGCATTGGTGACGCCAGCGCGTCCGTTGGGCGCCCCGAAGTCACGCATGATTCCTTGTAACGTCAGAGTCACGGGGCGGGGACTTCCAAGGGGACGATTCAAGATCGTCACGGGCGCTGGACCGGCGGGCAAGAGCGGCGTTCCAAGCTGGGGGATCCCGAAATTGTTCGCCAGAACAAAGGTGTTTCCACCGGGATCTGTCACCGGATTCGAGAGCACCATGGTGCCGGTGTTGACGGGAAGAGAGCGTAGCTGGCCTGGTTCCGGCTCACCCACTCTTGCATAGAGAGAAAATGCAGCACTACTTGGGCCGGCGGGCGGAGCAATCGCGGTGATCTTGAGCGGAGTGCCCTGAGTCACGAAGACGACGTTTCGTTCGTTTCCGGTTTCACCATTCACGAAGATGACCGGGACCGGGTTCCCGCCGGACCCGGTGTTGATGTTTCCGGCCTCCTCGGGGAGACCGGTCTCGTTCGCAGCGACTTGCTGGGCTCCGAGCAAGAAGGCAAGGGAGAACATCAGAATATAAACGGGAGCGGTGATGCGGGGGCTCGTTGTCTGAACCATGATCGAGACCTTTTCTGAGGGCGGCCGGCTGGATGGCAGAGAAATCGTTTGGAGATCCTTTTGTTCCGAGGAGATACCAGTTTAGCGCTTTTCTTTGATTTTCACAATGGACGGCCTGTAACCCCGGAGGGGAGTCTCACGTCTAGATTGGAGACAACCTCGATCGGGCCGGAGAGCTCCAGAACCGGACCCGTAGGCGGCTGGGACGTGGGAAGTTTGGCCTGTTTCCGGGTGGAGATCGGAGCTTGGAAAAGGCCGATCGGGGCTGTCGCGTTGACCTGACATCGTGGCATTGCTAGTCTGTCGCTCCCCGATGTTCGGGCTGTTCCCGGCCGCTCCTCCTCAGAATGAGAGGGTTGCGAATCCGAAGTTCCGTTCCACGAAGTCCTCCTGAGAGGAGCCTCCGCAACGCGATGAACTGGCGATTCGCCTTTCTTTTCCTGTCCACGCTTCTCTTGTCGTTTGGTTGCACAGGAACCATCGTGCGCCACGATGCCCCCAGTGATCAGGCAAAAGCGTTGTTCGAACGGGGGATGGAAGCAAGCCGGAGGGGGCAGAGTTCTTCTGCCGAGGAGTTCTTTGCGGCAGCGATCCTCGAATCCTCACATTACGTCGAGGCGCATCGGCAATACCAAAACTTGTTGACGGTCCAGTGTCGGCGCCTCGAGTTGTATCAGAACTATGAAGCCCGTCACCGGGAGGCACCCCGGGATCCGGTCTGGCTGTACCTTCTCGGTCGACTCTCCCTGGATGTGGATCGGCGGGAGGAACTTTTCGATCAGGCATTGGACCTTGACCCCGAGTTTGATTTTGGTCTCTACGGCGTCGGATTCAATGCCGAGGTGGAGCAGGAATGGGAAACGGCAGTGTCTTACTATCGCCGGGCCGTCGAGGTGAACAAGCGACAGCCTCTTTTCCTCGTTCGTCTCGCCGGATGCTATCGACGACTGGGACGTTACGCAGAGGCAAACTCGGCCTACCGGCGTGCTCTCATCCTCGATCGAAATGCTGTGGATGCTCACGTTGGTCTGGCGCTTCTTCATCGGGACGAAGGGTCGCACCGGCGAATGTTCTCCGATCTTTGTCAGGCCCTCACCCAGCATCCGCAGGATCCGTCTCTTCTGGCGGTGACCCGAAAGCTGATTGATGAAGAAGGATCTCTTGCGGACATCGAGGCGATCTTTGCTGTTCTCGACTCGGCTCGAAGTGTCGGGGCTGAATCGGGCTCGTTGTTCTTGACCCTCGCTTCTTTGCAAGACCGCCTGGGTAAATCGGCTCAAAGCTGCATCGATTACCAAAAGGCCTCGGGCCGCCTCCTTGATCCTTCGGTCGTAGCCACCGAGCTTCGTCTTGGCCTCGTTCGTCAAGGACGCTACGCCCAGGCATGGGATGTTTACAAGAGGAAGCTTCCGGACGGAATCCTTTTCGATTCCAAGAACGAGGTCGGGGGAGTTTATCGGGCGCTGAAAGAGAGGATTCTCAACACTCCCGGAGCGACAAGCGGGGCGGATCTTTTTGAACTGGCGAAGGCCATGGAGCGTGCTGGTTGGCTGAAAGAAGCTCTTTCTGTTTATGGAAAGATTCTCCTTTCTGCTCCTGATTTTGAGCCGGCTCAACGGAAGCTTGAAGACCTTGAAAGTCATCAAAGGTTCGTGCTTCGGCTTCGTTCTTTGTTCATTGAGGTCTACAAGAAGTTTCAGCAGGGTGGGAATGATATCCCCGACCTGGAAGAGCTTCAGCTCAAGATTGAGGCGATCGGCCGGGAAGAAATAAGCCTCTCCAGCCTGGACCTCAAGTGGGCGAGTTACGCTCCTCTGGGAAAGATGTGGTCCAGTCTGCTGGAGCCACAATCGGCACTTTCTCTGCACTTTCGGCGCTTTAATCAGTTCGCGATTCTGGGGCGCCGCATCGGGGGGCCGCCCGAGATGCATCTTGTCACCATGGCTTCTCTTCGACCGAACGTTCAGCTCGTCGCCCTGGGGCGTGAGGCTGAGTTCGACGAAATCATCGCGGCGGAAACGGTCATTCCTTCTCATCAGGTTCATCGAGGAGATCAGCTTGCTGCGGTAGCGGTGGTGAGGACCGTTCTGGTCGATCTCGACTCCATCTGGAGCTGGGCGACGGATACGGTGTCAGCCGCAAGGCGATGGCAAGGGGCCCCCGAGTCAACCAAGGCTGCGGTCGGCTTGCCTTTGAGTTCCTGGAACCAACGACAGGATCTTTTCGAACCCCTCTGTCTTGCCGAGCGTCTCGCCCATGATGAGGGGGCGGCCGAGCTTCCACTCGAGGAGCTCTTTCTGCGCCTCCTTGATCATGTCCGCTACCATGAATTCGGTCACGTGCTGGATGCCCGGCGCTATTTGCCCCTTCTTTCCCACCCGCTTCGGTCTCTTGGACTTTTCATTGGTGAGGGGTTTTCTTCGGCTGCGGTTCAAGCCTACCTGGAAGGAAGCGCGGAGGTTGCTGCACTCGCAAGCTCTCGTTATCCCCGTCTCGCTCTTTCGCTGACCGTTGCGAACGCGCTGGGGAGTGACCGAAAAAACACCCATGCAACCGGCTACCGACGAATCCTTGCCGGAATGGTGGAGCGGATTGACGAAGATCCGGAGCGATTCCCCGGGTTTGATCCGGATGTGAATGTGGTCCAGCAGCTTCACCGATTGACGGAAGAGCAGATCCGGGAGCTGGCGGTCGAGGTCGCTGCCGACTTTTTTTGAGCGACCAAGAACCGATTTCCGGCGATGGTCAACCTTCCTCGAAGGCGTCCTCGAGATGCTCCAGCTGAATTCCCAGGTCATCGTGAACGACCGAGATCACGTCGAACCGGACGTCCAGGCCATCGAGACGGGGACGGGAAGCTAGATATGAACGGGCCGCCCGGAGGATCCGACGTTGCTTTTGGGGATGGACCGCTTCTGAAGGAGCTCCGAAATGCGCGGTTGAACGGGCCTTCACCTCCACGAAGACGAGGGTTTCTTCATCCCGAGCGATGAGATCAACCTCAACTCGACCTACCTTGAGGTTTTGCTCGAGGATCCGGTATCCGAGTTCCTCAAGATGGGTGCGAGCCAGTTTCTCCCCGGTCCGGCCAAGTTCATGGGGTGGGTGGCCGGATGGATCGGCCGGGGAGTCATTCTCCTGTCGCTTCACTCACCCTCAGCTTCGTCATCCCGAAGGATACGGACGATTGCATCCCTCGCGAACCGGACCCGGATGTTGTTTGTTTCGTCAACTCTCACGGTGATGTCGTGGTCTCTGACTCCCACGACCGTGCCGTGGATGCCCCCGGAGGTGACGATCCTGTCGTTCTTTCGCATGGCCCCGAGCATGGCCTGGCGAGCCTTTTCCTTCTTTTGCTGGGGCCGAATCATCAGGAAGTAGATGACGGCGAAAATCATCAGGAGGGGAGGGAGGATTCCGAATAGCCCGTTGGGCTGATCCGTTTGAAGAAGAAACGCAAGGGGGGTGATCAGATCCATGACCAGGAGCTCCGGGAGATGGGGGCATTTGCGGTGAGTTGTTGACGGTCCATTACGAGGTCGGGGAGTATATCATGAAGGGGAGGGTGAGGGGAAAGCGGTGCTTCCCACGGCAATTGTTGTGTGGTAGACCGGGGCTCATGGCAAAGACAGTCCTCATGGCAATGAGCGGTGGCGTGGATTCGAGCGTCTCCGCGGCGCTTCTTGTAGAGCAGGGTTACCAGGTGATCGGCCTTTTCATGATCACCGGGGCAGTGGCGACCAGTGACGAGGCCACGGTTTCAAAGCGCTGCTGTAGCGCCTCGGACAAGAGAGACGCCGAAAACGTCGCAGAACGCCTCGGAATCCCCTTTTACGCCCTGGATTTTCGTCGCGAGTTTGACCTCCTCCGCCAGAATTTTGCCACCGAATACAGTCAGGGGCGCACTCCCAATCCTTGTCTTCGGTGCAATCAGTGGGTGAAGTTCGGGAGCCTTCTCAAGAAGGCAGATACGTTAGGTGCCCAGCTCATTGCCACGGGGCATTATGCCCAGGTCGACCGGCTTTCCAACCGATATCGGTTGCTCAACGGACTCGACCAGGACAAGAATCAGACCTATTTTCTCTTCACTCTGGGCCAAAAAGAACTCAGCCGGACCCTGTTTCCGGTGGGGGGATGGCACAAGGATGAGATCCGAGAATACGCCAAGAAGATCGATCTTCCGGTGGCGGACAAGCCCGAGTCCCAGGACGTATGCTTCATTCCGGGCAAGAATTATCACAGTTTTGTCGAAGAGCGAACCGGAGCGGGTACGCCCGGGCCCATCCTCCTGCAAGATGGCACCGAGGTGGGGCAGCATCAGGGGACGCTCCGGTACACTGTCGGGCAGCGCCGAGGATTGCAGGTGGCTCTGGGCGAAAGGCACTACGTGACCGAGATCGACATCTCCCGGAACGCTGTGATTCTTGGCCGAGAGGAGGACCTGGAGCAATCCGAAATGACCGTGTCCGAGCTCTCCTGGGTGGATGGGGTCGAGCGCTCGGTTGGCGAGATGATCTCGGCGGAGGTGCAGATCCGGTACCGTCACTCTCCCCAGGTTGCTCGAATCGAACCCCTCGGCCCGAAATCGGCGCGAGTGTCTTTTCACGACCCGGAAAAGGCCGTTGCACCTGGACAGGCCGCCGTATTCTACCGAGGTGACGAGGTGCTTGGAGGGGGGATCATCGACTGAAGAAGCGTAGCCGGGGAAAGCGACTTCTTCCGCCCCTGGCGTCTCTACGCCTCCGAGTCGATCTTCTGTGCGCTCTCTTTTTCATCCTGCTAGCTCTTCTTCTTCCTAAAATGGGTGAGGCTCCTCGTTTTCGAGTTTATCTGGTGGACGTATCGGCAAGCGTTCATCCGAGGCCAAAAGACGCCCTTCATCGTTTTCAGGCCTTCTTCGATATGGATGTGGCCGCCCTCTCTTCCGACGATCAAGTCGCGGTGATTGCCTTTGCAGGCAGAACAAAAACGGTTCTTTCCGCAACAGACGTCGATGACGCCCGCAAGGGGATCAATCTTGATGATCTCCTCTCCCGGATCGAGCCCGGATATTCTCGGATCCAACCGGCCATTCTCGCCGCCAAGGCGTTGATTCCTCCGGCGATGACGGGAGAGATGGTTCTGCATTCGGACGGCGGTTTTTTCGATCGGCTCCCCGGCTCAGCTTCCACCGATGGGCAAGGTATTCCCATTTACTCGGTGTACACACCGGGGGTACGAGTCACGGATCTTTCGATTCGCGAGCTCTCTCACCCGGCCCAGGTTGCTCCGGGCGAGGCTCTGGTGGTCGACGTATCTCTTGGGTTTGAAATCGAGGGAGGTGAGAGGGCTCCCCGATCCGGGCACCTGGCTGTCTTTCATGGAGGCAAAGAGATCCAGCGAGAGGAGCTGAGTCTCGTTCCCGGAGAAGTGAGCAACCTGCGCCTTCGGCTGGAACCGTTGCCGGATGGACGATCGGAGGTAACACTCCGAGCATCTCTTGCTGGCGGCGACGGGGATGATTTTCCTGCAAATGATGAACGTCGGATTCGGGTTGTGGTGGGAGATCGTCCGCTTGCCCTGGTGGTTCAACCAAAGAACAGGAGTCGGGCAGGCACCTTTTCGTCTCGCTTGCTGTCGCGCATGGGGTACCGGACTGTTGAGTTGATCCGGCTACCGCTGTCGGAGGAGCTGGATGCGGCGAGCCTGTTGGTTCTGGAAGATGTGGATGCCGATTGCGGTTTGGCCTTTCCGGATCGATCCCACGAGATTCGAGACTTCGTGTCCCGGGGAGGGGGTGTGGTTGTTCTCTCCGGTCAAGATTCGCTGGGACCGGGGGGGTGGAGCGGAACCCCCCTGGAATCAGCTCTCGGCGTCTGGTGCCGCCCCGAGTCGGAGGAGGGACGCTTTCTCGTTTTTCTTCTGGATGTGTCCGGGAGCATGAGCCAGGAAAGCAAGATGGATAGTGCCAGGGAAGCTCTTCGAATGCTGGTCGGGAAGCTCGAGAAATCCGACAAGATCGCCGTTCTTCCCTACCGAGATCGTCCCGAAGCGATGTTAGGGCCGACCTCGATCGGCGATTCGGAGAGGATCGACCTGCTGCTGAAGGAAGTAGCGAAGCTTACTCCTCGGGGAGGAACTCGCATCATCCCTGCACTGACCTCTCTTCTTGCCTGGCTGGAAGACCGTGATCTTACCGGAGCTCACGTTGTTCTGATCTCGGACGGCCTTGATGCCCAAGATCAGGAGAACCCGGACCAGGTCGATGAGCTTGCTCGCTCCCTTTCGGAAAGAAATGCTACCGCCACCCTGATTCTTACCGGCGAGGATGTGTCATCGGATCTTCTTTCCCGCATTCCCGATGCAACTTCTTTGGGGGCGGTGTTCCGGATTGAAAGCCCGTCCCAGCTATTCAAAGTCATCCTGAAGGACGTGACCCGGGAGGAGATCTCGGACCAATCCGAGAGGATCGGCGTTGTCCGCCTTGACGTTTCCTCCGAGATCAGGATCAACAAACGGAATTCCTGGCCTGGGCTTTCGCGCTACGTCCGAGTGACGGCCAAAGAGGGGGCGACTGTCCTGTTGTCGACCCCATCCGGGGATCCTGTTCTGACCCAGGGGCGATTTGGATCGGGTCGATCCGTCGTCTTTTCCAGCCAGCCCGCCGAGGATTGGGCGCCGGATTATGAGGGTGAAGAGTCTCTCTTCGAAGCGGTATTTTCCTTCGCTGCAGGGGCGACGAGGGCGGGAGTCAGCGGGTGGATTGAATCGGCCGCGAAGGGGCGGAGCCATTTGCGGGTCCGCCTTCACGAGCGGACCGACGACCCCCCCGGGAGCCTGTGGGGAAGAATTGAGACCGAAGGGGATGAGGAATTTGAGCTTCCGATGACCGAGCCATGGGGCTACAAGGGCCTCCTTCCGGAAGTTGCGGACCGATCCGGAAAAGTCATCGTCGTTCGTGGGAACAGCTCCGAGGTCCTGACCCGGATCCCCTGGGTCGGGGCGCCCCCGCCGGATTTCCTTTTCCGCAAGCCACAGCCCGAGGTGCTCGGTCGGATGGCGCATGCCTCTTTCGGAAGAAGCGTCACCGCTCCCGGATTCATCCCGGCTCCCCGCCGGTTGGGACGGGTTGGTGGGGCGGTTGCTACGTTTTTGTATCTGGGTGCCCTTGGTTCGTTGTTGGTCGGTGTTTTCCTTCGCTGGCGCGGCTCTCGTCGGGGGATTCCTCGCCAACTTGCGAATCAGAGTTAACTCGGGAGCCGAAATCACCCGATGAAAGAGAAGTGACAAGCGAAAGATATTTCCATCGAGGAGAGCAAGAAATGAAGTTGTCCGTCTGTGCGCTGGCCATGCTTCTCACTCTGGTCTTCACCGGGTGTTCGTCGCCAGCCAAGAATTACGATTTCCTGGAGGCCGGACCCTCCCTGCAGCGAGAAATCAATCAGCGGGTAGAAAACCTCGAATTCCTTCACGGCGAAGAACTTGTGCGCAACCTCCAGCGCCTGGTTTGGATCGGGGAGCCCGCCATCCCCGATTTGCTGGAAGCCCTTGACTCCGAGAACCCAAAGACCCGAGGAAGTGCGGCCTATGTCCTGGGCGAGCTACGAGATTCGCGGGCGGTCGAGGCTCTCCGGGAGAGGCTCGACGACCCGGTCCCTACGGTTCGCTACGAGATCGCCTCGTCTTTGATCATGATCGGGGACTGGAATGCTGTTCCCGTGCTCATCGACGGCCTTGGAGATCCTCGCGATGAGAATCGATACAAGTGCATCACGCTCCTGAGGGAGAGGGTCGGACAGGATTTTGGCTACGTTTTTGACGGGCCGGAAGAAGAACGTCACCTTGCAGTGACCCGTTGGCTTACCTGGTGGACGACTTCCCGTGAAGAGCAATTGCTCTGACCAGCTGGTTGTACCTGGATCCTGCTGGATCCTGCGGTCCTGGCACTGAATCAAGAGCGCCTGACCGGCCCCTGGTTCATCAGTGGCTTTTACGGATCTGTAGCTTGTGCACCAGAACTTCGTAGCGAGGGTTCTTCTTCACGGCGCTGAGATCCGGGTCCCGGGTGAGGAGCTCATGGTCGTCGAATCCCAGGTGGACCGCCTGCTCCAGGGCCCGAAGGGCGTCGTTAACACGCCCAAGCAAGCTGAGGCTGCAGGCCAGGTTGTAGCAGTAGATCGGGTTCAGAGGGGAGATTTGAACGAGCCTGGCGTCCACCTCAAGACCGTTCTCCAGGTGCCCACGTCGGGTGTAGGCGTTCCCCAGGGCAAACAGGACCTCCTCGTTATCTGGCGAAACTGCCAGGGTTGTTTCGAAGAGATCGATCTCGAAATCGAGGCCAATTTGCTCGAGAGCCTCGTTGTCGAGGACGTAACCCGCAGACTTGGATTTCGTCACCGGTTCTCCTTTTGCCAGCTCAAGAGATGAAAAGACCCACCTGGGTTCCCTCCCAGAACCGGCGTTTCTCTCCCGACACCATGTCGTGAGGAGACGCCCCCAGGGGCCAAAACTCTAGTATTCCTGGAACCTTTTTCAACGCCTTGTTTCGCCGAGATTCCGAATTCTCGGTTAGAATGGAGGAGACCCGGAACGACTCGACTTATCGTTGCCCCACCCGATTCGGCACGCAACAAAGACCTAAAACAATCGGAAGTTCGACCGGGCCAGCCTGCCCTCTGGCAGAGGTTGGCGAATCCGGTGAGAAGGGGGAAATCATGATGGATATTTTCTTTTGCGGTCGTTGCAACCAGAGCATCCCGGTTGCTGATCTGGAGGATCGAACGGCAGGTTTTGAGCAGGGAGAGCTCCTCTGCCGGGAGCATTTTTCCGTATCCGACTCCGTGTCATCGACGAACACGGGGGGCTCTTCCACGGGTCAACCCGTCAGGAGAAGCGGGGTCCTGGTCGGGGCATTCGTCGGGCTTCTCATGCTGATCATGGCGGGGGCAGGATTTGCCGGTGCCATCTTTCTCTATGAAGCAGGGACCCTGGTTCTGGAGAACAAGACTCAGGGCACCGAAGCTCTTGACGTGGCGATGCTCCGGGACGTGAAGGCTCAGCTCCGATCCCTGGATGGGCAACGGAACGCCGATCTCCAGTGGACTCGAACCACGTTTGAGGGCATCACCGCTCGTCTTGATTCCATGGAAGGCGCTCTTCGAACTCTCGACGGATCCATGGTCTTTGCCCGAGATACGAATCGCAAGGACAGGGAGGAGCTTCTTGAGGCCATGGCTCTTGACCGAACGGAAATCGGGGGAATCGTGGGCCAGATGGATCTCATCGTCGATCGTCTCGCCGAGATCGAGGATCGGCTTGCGTCCGGATCCCTCGTTCAGCCACCGATCGTCGACGATTCTGGAAAACCGGCAACAAGGGGCCCGGGCGTCGTGGCTCGCGGCAACGCCAAGAAGGACGTCGATCCTACCTCGACTCCGCCCCCGGAAGAGGACCCACCCAACCCACTTCGAGATCAGTGGATTCGAGCCCTGAAGAGCACGGATCCCGGAGCTCGATTTACGGCTCTGGTCGAGCTGACTGGAATTGGCGGGAAAAAGGCAGGAGAGGCTATTTCGGGCCTCTTGACGGACGAAGATCCGTTCCTTCGCTCCTACGCGGCTCACAGCCTGGGACGCCTGGAGGCCTGGGGAACGGTTTCCAGGTTGATTGATGCCTTGACGGACGCCGAAGTTTCCGTGCGTCAGGCTGTCTTTGAAGCTCTCAATCAGATCACGGGCCAGCGGTTTGCGTTCAAGGCTGATGCAGCGTCCTCCGACCGAAAAAAGTCCATTCGCAAATGGCGCGAATGGTGGAAGGATCAACCGCAGAATCAAGAGAGCTGAGTCGCTCCTTGTTCGAGGCGAGTGCGGGATCCTTTGCCTGACCCGGATGAAAAGTGCGGGTGAGGAGATGGTCTTGATTCTCAGATGACCGGTGGCAGAAAGTCGCGAGATTTTTCTGGATTCTTGGGGTAAACTACGCCGCTTTCGACCCTCGAGGGGGGGTCGCACTGGCTGCGGGAAAGAATCCGGAGAACCGATGAAAATCCACGAGTTTCAGGCCAAACAGCTCTTTCGAGATTACGGCATCCCGACCCTTCGAGGGGAGACAGCGGGAAGTCCCGAAGAGGTGGAGAAGGTCGGCCGAGATCTTCAGAGTGCTGTGATTGTCGTCAAGGCCCAGATCCACGCCGGTGGGCGGGGAAAGGGAGGTGGCGTCAAGCTCACTCGTTCTCCCGAGGATGCGGCTGCCGCGGCTCGAGAGATCATGTCAAAGCCCTTGGTCACTCACCAGACGGGCCCCCAGGGACAAAAGGTGAGGACTCTCCTTGTCGAGGAGGGGTGCGATATCGATCGTGAGTTGTATCTGGCGATTGCACTTGACCGGGAGCTATGCACGCCTGTCATCATGGGATCAGCCGAGGGCGGAGTTGAAATTGAAGAGCTCGCCGCCAACTCACCCGAGAAGATCATTCGAGAAGCCTTCGATCCTGAGATCGGTCTCCAGCCTTTTCAAGCCCGGCGCATGGCGTTTCGACTCGGGCTCAAGAAACCCACGACGGGTCCCGCGGTGAAGATCATTCTGGCGCTTGCCCGTTTGTTCAATGAAAAGGACTGCTCCCTGGTGGAGATCAATCCTTTGGTCGTCACCAAGGACCAAAAGGTCCTCGCGCTCGATGCCAAGATTAACTTTGACGGAAGCGCTCTTTTCCGGCATCCCGCGATCGCAAAACTGCGTGATGTTTTCGAAGAAGATGAGATGGAACGCGAGGCGGCGGATCACGATCTTTCCTATGTTCGCCTCGATGGCAACATCGGGTGCATGGTGAATGGCGCCGGGCTGGCGATGGCCACGATGGATATCATCAAGCACTGTGGCGGAGAGCCAGCCAACTTTCTCGATGTTGGAGGCGGTGCCACCAAGGAGAAGGTCACCGAGGCGTTCAAGATCCTTCTATCCGACAAGGAAGTGAAGGCAGTACTCGTGAATATCTTTGGCGGCATCATGAAATGTGACGTCATCGCCGAGGGAGTCATTGCCGCGGTTCAGGAGGTGGGCATGAGCATTCCTCTGGTGGTGCGTCTTGAAGGAACGAATGTCGACCGGGGCCGAGAGATGCTGAATGCCTCGGGTCTGGCAATCGAAACCGCATCCGACATGTTCAGTGCGGCCAAGAAGGCGGTGGAAGCGGCGGCTCAAACGGCAGCTTCCTGAGCGCGCGATCCCCTGTTCGCATTTTCCTTTGAACAACAGAAACACAATTGAAGAGATCCAATCGGATCATGAGAAGGACCGGTCATGAGCATTCTTGTCGATAAGAACACCAAGTTGGTTGTCCAGGGAATTACCGGTGGTTCGGGACGGTTCCATACTTCCCAGGCTGTCGAGTACGGCACGAACGTCGTGGCGGGGGTGACTCCTGGAAAGGGGGGAACCGAGTGCGACGGGATTCCCGTCTTCGACACGGTTTCCGATGCTGTCGAAAAAACAGGAGCAAACGCGTCTGTCGTCTACGTGCCGGCGGGTTTCGCTGCGGACGCCATTTTGGAAGCCATGGATGCGGAAATTCCGGTAATCGTCTGTATTACCGAGGGGATCCCGGCTCTGGATATGGTTCCGGTCCACTCCAAGCTGAAGACGTCGGACTCTCGTCTTGTAGGACCAAACTGCCCCGGTGTCATCAGCCCTGAAGAATGCAAGATCGGCATCATGCCCGGTTACATCCACAAGAAGGGTCGGATCGGAGTTCTTTCTCGCAGTGGCACCCTGACCTACGAAGCTGTCTGGCAGCTGACCGAGCTGGGTCTGGGGCAATCGACCTGCATCGGAATCGGAGGAGACCCGATTATCGGGACCAACTTCATCGATGCGCTTGAGCTTTACAATGCGGATCCCGACACCGACGCGGTCGTGATGATCGGCGAGATTGGAGGTAGTGCCGAGGAACAGGCAGCCGCTTATGTGAAGAGTGAGATGAAGAAGCCTGTCGTTGGCTTCATCGCCGGAAGGACCGCCCCCCCCGGGAAGAGAATGGGTCACGCCGGCGCCATCATCTCCGGTGGAAAGGGAACCGCCGAGGGAAAGGTTGATGCTCTTCTGGCGGCGGGTATCTCCGTCGCCGACAATCCCTCGGTTCTGGGAAAGACTTTGGTCAAAGCTCTCGGCTAAGAAGACCGATTCATGGGGCACGATCGAGAGATTACCGGGGAGTAGAGCCTGTCGTCTGGACTTCTCCCCAGTTTCTATCTTGTTTGAGCTTTTCCTCCAGCTCAACCGTTGGCCCGACGAGGACGACCAGGCGGCTGCTCGGGTCGAATTGCTCCTGGATAACCCGGCAAACCTCGGCTGAAGTCGCAGCGTTTACCTGCCGCCGCGTGGCATCAATCAGTTCTTTGTCCAGACTGAATTGGTCGATGTCTGCGGTCACAACGGCGATGGCATCCGCCGTTTCCATCAGGCCGGCAAGCTCGGTATTGTAAAGGCGCTGAATGCGGACCAGCTCTTCTTCTGTCGGGGGAGACTCCTTCATCGTTGTGATGACCCGATCAATTCCTTCCATCATCTTGACCGCGGTTTCCGGCCGTGTAGCTCCCGAGATGTAGATTTCTCCGGACTTTTCCCGGCCAAGAGAGTGAGAGCTCAAGTCATAGGAGAGTCCCTGAATTGCTCGCAAATCCTGGACGAGTCGGGACGAAGATGCCCCCCCAAGAAGCATGGTAGCCATGCGCAGGAGAGGGCGATCGGGATGGGTGCGCCTGACGCCTTGGTAACCCATGA
>JAJDCM010000239.1 GCA_029260825.1 Planctomycetota bacterium
AAGATCTGGGTGCGGATGTGGATACTCGAACCGATATCTACTCCCTCGGTGTCATTCTCTACGAACTCCTGGTGGGTGAACTTCCGTTTGACTTCTCCGTCGCGATGAAGAAGGCTGCCTTCGAGGAAATTCGACGCAAGATTTGTGAAGATGAACCGGCTCCTCCGAGTCGCCGGGCGAGCACTCTCTCGGATGGGGCTCGCCGGCTGCTGGATCACCAGGGGGGAAATGTTACCGGGCTGCAGAAGCGATTGCGGGGTGACCTCGACTGGATCACCATGATGGCCATGTCCAAGGAAAGGGCGAGGCGCTACGCAACGGCTTCCGAGCTTTCCCTCGATATAGATCGTTACTTGAGAGACGATCCGGTGACCGCATCGCCTCCGAGCGCGACCTATCGGTTCGGGAAGTTTGCCAGGAAGCATCGAACAACGGTTGGAATCATCACCGGACTTCTTCTCCTGCTAACGGTCGGGTCGACGGCAATCACGATCCTGTGGGTGCGGGCGGAGGCAGATCGCCGTCTCGCTGAAACTCGTCGCCAGGAGGCGGTTTCTTCCGAGAAGAAGGCCACCGACGCCCGGAGGGAGGCGGAGGGCGCTCGATTCGAAGCGGAGAGTGCCAGGAGTGTGGTGGAAGAGAGTTTGAGAATCACCACGAAGCAGCGGGATGAAATCCTTCGACTGGCCGACAGTCAGCTCATCCGGGAGTATCGACGATCGGCCGAAAAGCTCTGGCCCGCGCATCCGGAGCAAGTTGGGCCGTTGACGAAGTGGCTGCAAGCGGCCCGGGATCTGGTGGCTCGGACTTCCGCCCATTCGGAAACACTGAAAAGATTGACGGCGGATCTTGAGTCGAATCCGGACGACCTGAATCTTCGGTGGCAGGTTGAGGTCCTGCGGGAAGTGGTGGAGGGGCTCAGAGCCCTTGCGGATCCGGACCCCACACATGGGTTGATCGCGTCTGTCGAGGACCGACTTCGTTTCGCCAGTTCCATCCGGGAGAGATCGATCGATGGAGTGGCCGCGCGCTGGCGAGAGGCCACGGAATCGATTCAGGATGGTGAAGAATGTCCCGACTATGAAGGGTTGACCCTCGAGCCTCAAATCGGACTGCTCCCCCTCGGAAGAGACCCGAATTCCCAGCTCTGGGAGTTTGCTCATTTGCAGACCGGGGAGGCACCGGAGCGAGGAGCCGATGGAAAGCTTGTCATCACGGAGTCCACGGGAATCGTGTTCGTTTTGATTCCGGGAGGGGAATTCCGGATGGGCGCCGCACTTCCGGCTCCCCGGCGACCGGTGGGAACTCCCAACGTTGATTCTTTTGCCGAGACCGATGAAATGCCGATGCGGTCGGTCTTGCTGGACCCCTTTTTCTTGTCGAAGTTCGAGATGACCCAGGGCCAGTGGTTTTACTTTACAGGAAGTAATCCAAGCTATCATCACGAGGGTAACTATACTTCCGCATATAATCGTGAGGGAAAGGGGCACTCGCTTCTTCATCCGGTCGAAAACGTGAGCTGGGACGAATGCGAGGCTGTTTTGACCCGGATGGCTCTGACGTTCCCTACGGAGGCGCAATGGGAATACGCGGCCCGGGCGAACACAACCTCCGTGTGGTCTTCAGGAGATGAAGAGAAATCTCTTGAGGGATATGCAAACCTGGCGGATATCTATTGTCGGGAAAACGGGGGTCCTTCCGACTACCTGTATTCAGAGATCCTGAATGACGGATATTCGGTTCATGCCCCGGTGGGAAGCTTCTTGCCTCAGGATTTTGGCCTGCATGACATTCATGGCAACGTTCTTGAGCTTTGCCGGGACTGGTACTCGCGAAACGCCCGGCTTCCTCTCAACCCAGGGGACGGAGAGCGGCAAGTGAAGGATACTCGTGCCCGGGTTTGTCGAGGCGGAGCTTACAGTAATCCTCCGTCGGCGGCTCGTTCCGCGGATCGAAACAATTACTCTCCCGCGGGTCGATCCTTCGATCTCGGGGTGAGACCGGCGAGGAAGATCGACTTCTGAGGAAACGTGTAGATGCACCCAAGATATTGCGGCGTCGTCCTGGTTCTTGTTCTGCTGCTTCTCGGTGGCGTTGTCGCCGGCTGCAATGACTCGGAGTCTCCGGGAGGAGATCGCCGGAAGTTATCTCTGATCTGGATCTCCCTTGACACCCTTCGTGCGGATCATCTCGGGCTATACGGATACGAACGTGACACGAGCCCCTTCCTTGATGAACTGGGAAGAAAGGGTCTTTGGTTTGACTGGGCCGTGGCTCCTCAGAATTCTACCCTGCCAAGTCACATGACCATGTTCACCGGCTATCATCCGCTTGTTCACGGCATCATGCATTCGGCGGCAAACCCGGGTATTCGACTGGCCCAGTCGGTGAAGACCCTTCCCCAGGTTTTGCAGGAATCGGGGTACGTAACTCATGCGCGGACGGATGGAGTTCAACTCGATTCTTATTATGGATTTGCGAGGGGATTCGAGAGTTACGTGGATGAAGCGGCCCCCTTTGAAGAACGCTGTGATCGCGTGCTTCGGGAAATCAGCGACCTTTCCTCGGATGAGTTGTTTTTCTACTTTGTTCACACCTACGAGATTCACCATCCCTATGAACCGCCCGCTCCCTACGATACCCGGTATCCGCCTCCCGATCCGAAGAACGAAGCGGATGTCAGCATTTCTGGTTATGACGGATCGATTCGCTACGTGAACGACGAACTGGAGAAGTTCGTGGGGGAGCTTGAAAAGCGAGGAATTCTTGATCGGGCGGTGCTGGTGATCACCGGCGATCATGGGGAGGCTTTTCATGAGAACGAAATCCCGTTCATCGGACATGGAGGCCATACCCTGCATCAGAACATTACTCGCGTTCCGTGGATCATTCTTCATCCTCATGAGGAGTTGCAGGGGCGAGGAAAGATCGATTCCCGTGTCGGACTGCACGACTTTTGCAACACGGTGCTTCCTTTGATCGGGTTTGACGAGACTCTGGGGGAGGGGGGAAGCAACGCTCTTTCACCGGACGTTGGTGGTTCGAGAGAGTTTGTCAGCTACAGCGGCAAGGCCTGGTCTCTTTATCGAGGGGATTATCATCTCCTTCGCTCGGAAGATTTTCCCGGATCCAAGAGGAATGTCCTCTATGACGTTGTGAGCGATCCGAGCGAAGTCAATCGTGTCTCCGCGGGGGATGAGTACGAAGCGATGAGTCGGCGTCTTGGTGAGCTTCGAACCGAATTTGGCAAGATGGGGAAACGGTTGACTTCAAATCTGCGGGAGTTTGGTGAGATTCCCGATCAGGTGGAAAATCAGCTGAAGGCTCTTGGCTATTCGGAGGAAGAAGAAGAGATCGGAAGCGTGGAGAAAAAGAAAGAGTAGTGGCTTCCTGAAGTCGTTCATCATTTTCTTTGGGGCTTCCGACTTTCGTGCGGGCAGAAACGCCCATGAGAAAGTCCAAAGGGAAGAAGGCCATAAATACATCCACGGCCGTTAAGTTTGCGGTGTAAGAATGCTTCGTCTTTGGGTGACGATATAGACTGACATAATACGAACATGGAACAAGGGTGTTCGTTTGTTATTGTCGGAAAATGAAAACTTGAAACCCTATTTGCCTCCTTGTGCACGTCTTTCACAGGTCCGGGCTCTTGCGAGCAACCTGTCGTCAGTCGTCACCACGCTACTAGGAGTGCATCATGCCCATTCGTCCGGTTCGTGTTCCCGTCGTCCTCGGTCTTCTTGCTTTCTTCGCCTTCCAGGCAAGGGCACAGCCGATCCCGATTCCGGATCCTACGCCTACGTTCAGGCCGGAGCCTTATGAGGCCTTGACCGATACGAAGTTCGATGTGGCGAACTTCAACCCGGAGCCCATGACGGGAATTGCTCTCGATTCTGAGGGGCGCGCCTGGATGATCAATCCCTATGGGAGCACTTTGCTGCGGTACACGAACATTCAACCGACGCCGGATATTCTCGAGCCGACCGGCAACAATCCGGTATCTCTTGCGGTCTGGGAGCCCGGGGAGCCTACGGATCGAAAGATCCTGGTCGTTTGCGTCGGAACCCATGGAGTTTTCCTTCACAACGGTGTAACCGGTGTTACGGAAGACTTTCTCCTGCTCGACTCGGAGCCGGGAGATATCGTCATCGACCCGGATCATGACTGGGCATTCATTTCCTGTCGAGGTTCGAACACGGTGGTTCAGGTCGATTTGAACGGGTTCACGATTCTTGAGCGATTCGCGATTCCTGGAGGACAACGACCCGGTCCTCTCTATCTGGACCGGGGAGCTCCCGAGAATGAAAACGATCATCGGGTTTACGTTGCGGCAACCGTAACCGGTAACAACTCGGTCTTTTTGCTGGGTGCTCCCGGTTCGATTGCCGGCTCCGTCATTGACCTTGACGGAAATCCGGGGGGCGAACTTCCGGACGAGGACCTCTTTCGCATCGATCCCTTTGCGAAGCTCGTGGATCCGGTGGTGCGGGGCCTTGGAAGCTTGATTTTTGATATTGATCGAAATCCTGCGGATGGGGCGCTGTGGGTGCTTTCGAGTGAGAGCAACAACAAAGACCTGACTCTTGCCACGGAGCCCAAAGTCCGTGGTCAGGTGGTTGTCAATCAGCTAAAGGTTGTTCCTGGAGTCGGGAATGGCACTACTCTCGTGCAAGCTCCGGATGGGATCGATCTGGATGATTTCAACCCGGGGCTCCCGGGCGCCCAGTACGATCCTTCAAGAAGCGTGAATCAAGCCCGGACCATGGATTTTCTTGATCAGCCAGATGGAGAAGGGCGGCTGGGATTCATTGCGAGCCCCCTTTCGGACGTCATCGTGATCACCGATGTTCACGGCGACCGAGTGTCAGAGCTCCAGCTTCCGGCAAAGAGTCAATGTTACTCGGTGAAGATCTACGATCCTGCGGATGGGATCTTGTTTGCCTTGTGTCTCGGAAACATGACCTTTGAGGTCTTTTTCTGGCGCACCCAGTCCACCCCCGTAGCAAGCCTTCCCCTCGGGTTTGATCCCACCAAGGATCAGGTCAAACGAGGGCGTGATGTTTTCTTGAACGGTAAGCATTCGGAGGACGGGAGATCGAGTTGTCAGTCCTGTCATCCGGGCGGTGGGTCGGATCTTCTCGGTTGGTCGATTGCAGGAGAGCCTGACGACTTCAAGGATGTCATGGTGACTCAGTCTCTCTTGAGCATCTTTGACACATTTCCTCATCACTGGCGAGGAGAGAGAGACCTGTTGGATTTCAAGAAGGCCTTCCGTGGCCTTCTGGGCGCGGATGACGTGGCTTCGGGTTCGCTTACGGTAGAGCCGACGGATGACGAGATGGCGGATTTTGTGGTGTTCATGCAGTCTCTCCAGGCACCGGCGAATCCACTGCAGAGCCCTCGCCGAAGGTTGGAGGACAATCGTACGTCGAAGCCGGCCCCAAATGGTATGAGAGGATCCGCGGTGAACGGGCAACGGGTTTTTCGGGACGTGCAAAATTTCAACAACAAGACCTGCGTTGCGTGTCATTCCTTCGAAAGCGGAAGCAATGGGAATATGTTTGCAGAGGTTGTCAGTCAGGCACCTCGAGCTGTCAATGTGGAGGTGGCCCATCTCAGAATGCTGCATCAAAAGGGTCTTGCGACCTTGAGCGTTGATCTTGGTGGGGGAAACATTCAAAAGGTGAATGAAAACGGTTTCGGCGTGCTTCACGATGGACGGGAGCCATCCGTGTTCGACTTCATCTTTAACGGTTTTCTCCAGCTAACGCCCCAGCAGCGGGTGGATACGTTCAACTTTGTTCAACAGTTTGACAACGGCGGATCGCCGGCGATGCACTATGGAATTCACTTTGATTCTTCGAGCCCGAACTCCACGCGCAATAGAATCAACAACATCCTTCTGAAGGGGGCGGATAAGGAATGGAATGACGTCGTTGCGTTCGGGCAATTCGACAGGAATGCAGGAGGCGGGCTGGAGCCCATGCGCTGGTGGTATGACCCTTCTGCGGTTCCCGACCCCGGGTTCATCTCCGAGGATCCTTCGGTAGGTGCGTTGACCTGGGACGATATGAAAACAGAAACCGAGGCGGGAAGAGCTTCGAATGTTTTTCTCGGGCTTCCTCCAAAGAACGGACGCAGATTCGGGATCGACTTTGACAACGATGGGCTCATCAACGGGCAGGAAGCACTGTTGCTGACCCTTCCGTGGGATCCGGATTCGGACGATGACGGGTGGCCTGATGGTTATGAATTTGATCACGGTGATTCGCCGACAACCGGGCAGACGATATCAAGCGACGATGATGATCCTGTCCTGCTGAGTTCTACTCTTGATTTTGAAAGTGCGCGGGTGGCCAAGTATCACGTCACCTTCGATGAGGATGTGAAGTACGTGGTGAATTACTCGGTGACGGATGGCTTGACGGTCGTGAACCGTACATTTGAGCGGGATTACTACTCACGGCAAGATACGTTCGTGCTGACTCACTCGGAACCGTCTTCTGGTTTTCCGAATACTCCGCTCCTGAGTTATGACGCGACGATTACTTACACGGACAGGAACGACAACGTCACGGGACCGGAAGCCCTTCCGAGCTTCAATCCCGAGAGAACTCAGGACGATATCTTTGCTCCGATCTTTGTTCATGTTTCTTCCATGGAATGGGAGAGGGAAGATCGCGTGGGTGGAGTCCTTGATGGACAGATCAAGATCAAGATCAACAGTGCTCTGGAAGGACCGACCTTTCTTCCTGCGGCCGACTTCATGGTGTTTTGTATCGTGAGCATCCATGATTCGGCAGCGAATGTGTTCAATCAGAGCAACACCTTTACCACACCTCATCAGACGGGTTTTAGCCTGGCGCCGGGGGGGATTCCAACCCCGTACACCGCTACGCCGGGACCGTTTATCGTTTCGGATCTGACGGATGCGAATGGTGAGACGGTGATCAATTTCCAGCAATCGGGATTGCTTGCCGGTCAGATCGTCAAGGTGTCGGTGATGGGTACGCTGACCGAAGCTCAGGGGCAGCCGCCGAACACGTTCAACGGGAACGACATCCGGAGATTGCAACCTCTCACGCTGGGGAGGGCGGCCGAGATCGTGTCCCCCGTGCCTTAGAAACAGCAATGAATGAAAAGGGGGCGCCGGTCATGGTGCCCCCTTCGACTCGTGCGCCTTGAATCACGCTCGCTTCAATCCAAAGAAGCCGGTGAGGAACACAAACCCGGCCAAGATGGCCATGGTGAGGAAATCGGCGGCTGGTACCGGAGCCCCTCTTCTTGGCAGGATCGCCAGCCAGGCTTCGCTGTTTCCGTCCGGGTTGATTCCGTTTCCGACAATGACCGTGCCGTCGGCGGAGATGTCCCGAGCGCTGCCAAGGAGCCATCCCGTGAGGTCGATTCCCGAGCTTTCAAGAAGGCTTGCGATCGAGCGTCGCCCGTTCGTTGGATCCCAGATCATAGCTCCTCCGGGAAGGTTCGTATCAAAACCCACGGCTACCGAGCCGTCGCGAGAAAGGGCAGAGACAACACTCTCCCCGTTCTCGCCTCTTTGGGGATCGGTGAAGACAAACCCTGCGTTTTCGTTCCAGAGGAACCCCTCGTCCCGTCCGGTACCAAAGGTTGTGCGAGCACTACCGCCGATCCACGACCCGTCGGCGGAGACGGCTTCGCCAAGGGCATAAAAGGCTCCGCCGGGAACATCTCCAAGGCCGACCAGGCCGGATGATTCGGTCCAGATCACGGGTTCGACGTCAGGAATCGTGGAGAGGCTTCCGCCGACGATCGTGCCGCCGTTGTTGGAGATATCAAATGTTATCGCGTCGGGCACGGGATGGTCGGTGGGAAGTGCACCGAGATCGACAACTCCGGTGGGCTGGGTCCAGCGAAACATCACGTTGCCGCCGCCAGCACGAGTTCCGGTTCCGGCAATGACGTTCCCATTGGCGGAGATCGCCGTTGGACGCAGGAACGTCACGGCTCCCGTTCCGTCCTCAAAGGGCTCCATGCCGCCGGCTTGAGTCCACTTGAACGGCGGACCTCCTTCGGTGAGGCCGACGATGACCGCACCGTTACCGGATACGGCAAGGGCAAAGCTATCTGGAATTCCTCCGTCAAGATCACCGAGTCCGACCAGACCCTCTTTACCTGTCCACCGAAAGGCTTCAAAGGGCTGGGAGAATCCGTCAGGAGGAGAAGAGATGCTTCTTCCGACGACGGTGGTACCGTTGGACGACAGGCTCGTCGCAAAGCTCGAGAAATCGCCTCCGGGTAGGTCGGAAAGAGGGATGAAGCGTGTGGTTGATCCACCGCCAGTTGCGGAAGTGGCAGCGAGAAGGATCACGGTGATCGTCATGCAAGTGGTGCGCGTCATGGATCGACTCCTCATGGATCGACTCTTCATGGATCGACTTCTCATGGATCGACTCCCCATGAAAAGAAGACTTGATCAGGATGATATTACGAGCCTATCGTACCAGGAAGTCGTGAGGAGTGCAGTCCTGGGAACATCCGGGGGGATTGAAGCTATTCGTAGAACACAGCCAAGTTGCACGATCTCTGGAAGGCTGACAGCACGTCAAGGTCAGAGTCTCCATCGAGATCGATGAGGTCCAGGCTGCGAGGGCTTTGAATCAGACTTCCGGCATCCAGGAAAATCCGAGGAAGAGGGTCGAAGGATCCCGGGGACGTCTGGAGAAAGATGATGATGTTCCCGCTCCGGCTTCCATCAGGCTCAGCCGCCCCCGCGATGTCGAGATCTCCGTCGTGATCGATGTCGCCCACCGCGACGGCGAAGAAATCGGCGCTGCCGCTGATCAGGTCTTCCTGGGGGACAAGCTTGCCGTTTCTTGACTGGAGGAAGTAGGACAATCGGCCGTTCCGATCGCTTGCGACGACGATGTCACTTCTGCCGTTTTCGTCGAGGTCGGCGAGGACCACTCTGCGGGGCCGGGCATTTGGCGCCAGGGGCAGAAGCTCAAGAGCAAACGTTCCTTGACTGGTCTGTCGAAACACTCCGACGTTGTTACTTCTCCGATTGGCCGACACGATGTCCGCCCGGCCGTCGAGATCGAGATCTCCCACGGCCAGGCCCGTCGGCTCGACGAAGTCGCCGGTAAGGAGCTGGGGAGCCGGTTCGAAGCTTCCATCCTCGACCTGATAGAAGATCGCGATGTTGCCCGGATTACCTCCGGTGAAGCCCTGGTTGGCCGCGATGAGGTCGAGGCGGCCGTCACCGCTCACGTCATGGGCCTCCACGTACTGGGGAAAGAAAGACGGCTGTCCTTTTCCTTCACCCGATCCGGTTGCTCCGGTGAGTCGAACCGGCTCAGGATTGAATTCTCCAGGAGCGATCTGGAAGAAAATGGTGAGGTTTCCTTCGATGTTACCGTTGCCGCCGTTTGCGGAGACAACGTCGAGATTTCCGTCTCCATCAAGGTCGGCGAGGGATACGGACCCGGGCAAAATTCCCTGGGGGCTGGGGCCGTTTGCATCACCTGTTTTGAGGGTGTTCGTGAAGGTGAATTCTCGTGGCCCGGTTTGCAGGAAGACGCTCAGATCGTTGGTTGTTTGATTGGCGGAGATGAGATCGAAATCTCCGTCGTTGTCGATGTCGTTTGCGGCAACGTCGGAGATGTCATCGGTAAAGGCCGGACCACCGACGATGCTCGTCTGAAAGACAAACGAGGGGGTGGTCTCCTGTCGAAACACAAGCACCCGGGAGGGAACTCCGGAGTCAGGATTCACGAGGCCGGATGTGATGATGTCCGGGCTTCCGTCGCCGTCCACATCCGCTGTGGTCACCGAGCGCGGGTTTGAGAGGTTCTCGTTGACAATCGTTGAAGTGGTGTCGAATTTTCCCGGCTCGGTCTGGAGGTAGAGGTTCAGTTCATTTCCGTCGGGAAACGTCACATCGGCGGACACAAGGTCAAGATCTCCGTCCCCATCGAAGTCCGCAGCTGCAACCGATTGAGGCCCTGGGTTGAACGGGGTTCCGCCGAGTACGAGGGGGGTGGGATCAAACTCACCCGGGAGCACCTGGAAGAAAATTGTGAGGTTGTCGAGATTCCCGCCAGGGTTTGCAGAGACGAGATCGAGGTCGCCGTCTTGGTCCAGGTCGGCAATCGTAACCGCGGCAACGTTACCGGTGCCTCCCGGAGTCAGGGTCTGAGTGATTCCACTGAAGCCTCCCCCCGGTTCCTGGAGAAATAGGCGCAGGTCTCGCGTATCCTGGTTGGCCGAGACGAGATCAAGTCGTCCGTCTCCGTTCAAATCGGCCGCAGCTACGTCAACCGGGCTGGTGTTCGATCCGACGAAAAGAACGGTGGGGTCGGGAAGGTAGGTTCCGTTCTCTTGAATGAAAATGGTCAGGGTGTCCGCTTCCTGGTTGGCCGAAACAAGATCAAGGTCACGATCACCATCAATGTCCGCGGGGACGACCGATCTCACTCCATTCGTTGTGGTGGAGTCGCCCAGGACTTGAACCGGAGAAAAGCTCAGGTCGATGCTTTGCTGGAATACCACCAGATTGTCGTTCGTCGAATCAGCAACGACAAAATCGAGTTGACCCATCGGGTCCGGGACAAGATCCCCTACTCGCACGCAGGCCGGTGTGCTCAGCGCCGGAACATCAACGTTGTCTTCCCGGAAAACCAGGCGCCCGAGGTTTTCTTGTCTTCGGAAGATGGTGTAGGTAGCCCGGCCATTCATGAGCCCCACCGAGATGATGTCCAGGTCGCCGTCTTTGTCGAGATCGGCGACGTCCGGCTTTCCGAGGGAGCGGGCCACCGGATCGTCCCCAAGAACGACGGGGTCGGAGTCAGCGGGCGCTCGAATCATGCGGGGGCCCGCATCGTTTCCGATGCCACGATCACTGTCGAATGGAGTGACCCTGAAAAAGACGGGGCCACCCGAGGGAATGTCACGGCTGTCCCAGAGAAATGTCCGAGTCGTTCCGACAGGCTCGGAGCGGACGAGCCGGATATTTTTTTCTACTTTCCAGGTTTGTCCGGGAGTGGGAAGGGGGTCGAGACTCTTCTCGAGGGAAACAACCTGGCGTGAGGCGTCATAGTTCCCTGCCTCCGTTTGCCGGATTTCCCTTCGCTGTTCGACACCTCCTCCCGCCGCAAGATCGCTGGCCATCGTCAAGGTAAGCACTCGCAAGCCATTGCCACCTGTTTCAAGAGACCCGATCGGGCCGGGATAACCTGCGCCTCCGCCTGGCCCCGGGAAGATCTGGAACACTTCACGGTTGCCGCCTCGTGTTTCTACCGCGCGCAGCTGCAGGGTTTCGTCATTGCCGTTGACGTCTGTGATGACGAGGAGGCGGGTTCCGCTTCTTTCAAGTGCAAGAGATTGAGGCCCGGGAAGAGCGGGAGGAGGCAAGTTGGTCGGGGCCCGGGCATCCAGCTCGATGGTTTCGAGAGTGTCGAGGTGAACCTCCAGGATTCGATTTGCTCCGTTTTCTGCCAGGAAGATGAGGTTCGGGATGACTGGATCGACGACGATTCCCCAGGGTGCTTGCAGGGGAGTGCCTTTTTCCGGACCTAGCAATACCGTGGTGGAGAAGGAGGCATTGTCGGAATAGTCGAGGCGGACGAGGGAGCTTGCTACCGTCACCAATGACGCTTCGGTTCCCAGGTTGACCAGGCCCCGAACGGGAACGGACTCGTTACTCTCCAGCGAACCGAGGAACTCTACGGTTCCCGAGTTCTTATCCTTCAGAGAAACACGGAAGAACCGGGACGACATGCCGTCTGCTGAAGTCGCTGCCACGAGAACCGAGCTCTCTCCTTGCTCGAATGTCATGGCGCGGGGCGAGCCCTCTTGAGATTCTGTGATGGTTTCGAGGATCTCTCCGTTCCCGAGGTCGAGAACTCGAAGGCGCCAGGTTGTCCCGAGGTTTTCGAGAACCAATCCTTGAATACCCCTTCCGAGGGGAAGGATGGCGATCGGGCTCTGGAGTTTTGGTTTTTTCGTCCACCGTTCTGATAGGGGGAACGGAACGGAGGATGGCCGGTGGACTTCAAGTGTTCCTTGAACTCGCGAGAAAAATCCGGCGTCTGGATCCGGCACCCCTTCAACGAGTCCGGCAGCCGAGGTTGCAAGCTCTTGGAGCCGAACCGCATCGGTGCGATCCAAAGGATCCGGAGTCAGAATTCCCGAGAATCGGAGAGGCAGCTCGGTCGCGATCTGGAATTCTTTCCGCAGCGCGGGATCTTCAAGGATCGCTTCCATCTCGGTGCGTGAAATGCCGTCGAGAGAACGGAAGTCGATGACCCTTGCTGCCTGTTGAAAGACGACAAGGACATCATCACCATCCTCGATCCCGATTCCATCGTCATCCGTTTTTCCGTCGGTGGATCGAAACGCGACCGGGATTCCCCTCCTGCTGTCTGTGCCGGAGAGAAAACTGCTGATGTCGATTGCGGCGTTTGGCGGAGTGTTGTTGTCAATCTGGAAATCGATGAGGACCGTGTTGCCTTCGATGTTCTCATCTTTCGGGATGAGACGGAAGCGAATCGGGTGTTCGGCCAGCCCGAGGTCGGCGACCACGTCCCAGAAATAATTGAGTTTCCGACCTTCGCAAGACGACGGCAACAACGCCGGAGGAAGCCCTCCCGCGGAAGTCGCGTCCACGAAGTTGTTGGGCTCGTTGTCGTCGAGTAGATCGTACTGCGCGGTCAGGCTGATGATGTCTTCCGATGAATCGGTCAAGGTGAAGACGATGTTGGCGATACCTTCTACCTCCGGGGCAATCATCTGATTGGGATCGGAGGGATCCATGAAAAGTCTCGGCGGGTCGTTTCCTAGCTGGGTCTTGATCGAAGTGGTGGGGCCGTCGGGAAGAATGCGCACTTCAAGTTCGACGAACGGAGTGTGCATTTCGCTACCAAGTTGATCGGGCGCGTCAAAGGCCCAGAGCTTCCGGTGATTTTTCCCGTCACCGGGTGCTGAAGGTAGTTGGATCACCTTTGTCGTGAGGGTTGCTGCGGGATTCTCCGGGTCAGGACCCTCGATCAACCTGACTTGTTGATAGGGAAAACCCTCAAGGGAGCCCTGATCCTCGCACCCGGTCTGGTCCCGTTGCCGTGACTTGAACGTGAGTTCGATGTCGAACCGCTTGGATTGAGGATCCACGAGCCGGAACTCGATCAAGGCCGGTGTGGTTCGCGTCAGGGTCACGCTCATTCCGCTGATGACGGGGGTGCTGACGGAAGTGCTGCTTCCACCGCTCCCGCCGAGGGCTGAAAGGAGCCCAGCGGTTCCGCATCCCTCTAAAGCGGTGCAGAGGAGGATCATGCAGAGCAACTGAGGACGTCGAGAGGGTAAGTTGGCCGAGAATTTCAAGAAACTGGGGCTCCGTGCATTTGCAGAAGAAGCTGGATGGATCATATATATTCCCTTATGATGCTATCTGGCCTCTATTTCAAATCATTTTTATTATCGATGAGAATGGTGAAGAAAGTTGGGCGCCATACAAAGTAGATGCCATGAAAGTGGCAAGGGCCGAACTCCTCGATTGGGAGAGAGGGAGTTCATCCAAAGAATGAGGCAAATCCTCCTCGCCTTGACTGTGGCCAGCAAAGTCAAATCGAAGCGAGTTTTCCGTCGTCTGGACGACCCCTATTACTGGAGGGAAGACGTCATGTGCCTGCCTCGGTTTTTCGCTCGTGCTTCGATATTCTTGAAGGACATGATCGGCTTCGCTCTTCTCCTGGCTTGCATCACCGGTTTCGGTTCGAAACTGCTGGCGCAGCCGGTTCCGTGTGACAGTGACGGCACGGTGAGTAGCTATGTGGTCGGGTACGCTCTTTTTGACGAAGACGATGGTGACATCACGAATGAGGTCATCTGTGTCGTCATTAACGGGCATTCGTTCCCGCCGATTGTCGTTCCTGGTCCGATTACTGATGATGAGGCTCGGGACGCAGTCAAGGCAGGGATCGAAGCGCTCCTGTTCAATGGAGAGCCTCGATTTCCCACCACGCCGGTCGGCGATACGACCCTTCTGGTGATGAGTGATCGCATGTTGGGCTCGGACATCACCGAGTTCACCGTCGATACCGATGGCAATACCGATCTCGTCGTGATGGCCAATCGACTCCGGATGCCCGCGATGGTGGTCGACTTTGACCCGAAAGATCCCATGATGGGGGTTCCAGACCTCGATGTGACTCTGGCCTCTTCGAATGATGCCAATGGGTTGCAACTCTCGGGGAATCAAGGGGTCACCGGTGAAACACCCTTTTCCGTGATCATGGGGGTCTCGATTACCAACGATGACTGGGCCCTCAGCACCCTGATGCAGGACGGTCTTTTCTCGGACCCGAATGAAGTCTTTTGCTTGATGTCGGCTCGGTCCGGTTTTGCCATCCAGGCCTATAACGATTCTCCGGTTTTTCAGGGCGAAGTGTGTCTGAGTGATCTTTCAATGGGGGCTACGGCCCTCGTTCCTCCGGTTGTCACCGGCATCAAGCCGAACATCATCGATCCGGCTGCTGCCCTGGGAACGACGATCACCATCAGCGGTTTCAACATGAGAGACCCGGACAACTTCAATGGTGAAGTGCCGGTGGTCAAGATCAATGACGGTGCCGGCAACCCGGTCACGATGACCGTAGCGGGTGCACCGGCCACCGATCGTCATGTGTTGGTCGTGACATTTCCGTTGGACCCGCTGTACTCGGACGGGGATATTCCGGAGATCAGAATCGAGGCCTCGTGGGGTATCCAGATCATCAATGATCGGCTCGCCTACAAGACCGGCGCGAGTTTCATCAATCGACAGAGCACCGTGAATGCCACCGGACCCACCAGCGAGCCCGACTCTCTTTCTTACGATGTTTTGCTGGTCAATGGGAGCCCTGGTGATGCGCTGAATGTGGTTGAGGTCACTCTTGCTGATCCTTTACTCATCGAACTTCGCATTCCCCCATCCATGAGACTGGCGGGAACGGCTGATTTTATTATCTGGGCTCACGTTGGCAATCCACCTTTCCTGCCCCTTGATCTTGACAGCGAGGCTCAAGGAATGCTGGGGACCGCCGGATCATCGATCCTTCCCCGGATGGGCCATCCCCGACTGAATCGAGAATTCACCGGAGCTGCGCCCAGGCTCAACGGAATGACGGGGGCCCGCCGGCCCATTGCGAACCTGGTAACGATTGGCTCCCAGTTGAATCGTTCCAAGCATGTGATCTTACAAGGGATCATCCGGGATGATTCTTCTTCTGATAGTGCGCCGGTGGGCAAGATGGGTGTGACCAACGCGATCGTCATCAAGATTGCCGAATAGAGAACCCCGATAATTCGAGTGGCCCCAGGAGTCAGGGGCTGAGAAGGACGATGATGTTTGAAGGAAGAATCGAGATGGAAACAAGCAGGCTTCGATTTGGGATTCCAATTCTTCTGGTTCTGGCCTTAGTTGTATTGTTTGCGGCCTTTGCGCCTCCAGCTCAGGCCCAGAACTATTCCACCTGTTATTTTAACTTCGATGACGATGCTTCCGGGGTAAACATCGCGGCAAATCAGTCCCGGATTTTTGTGACGGTCGAAGCCGACAACTTCTCTCTCTTGCTCAATCCCTCCACCGATGGTGCCATTCGAGATATCATCTTCAACGAGATTGAGCTCCTCGGGTACAACATCGAGAAACTGGGTCAGACCGGAATTCTGATCCGGAGAGATAAGACGGATGCGGACATCACCTGTGCCATCAGCACCAACGACACGGCCCTCAAGGTGACCTCTGCCCAGTTAGTTCCGTCGGCTCTGATCATCGACTTTGACACCGAGCCGGAAGGGGCTGCTAGTTCTCCTGGGGTTGCGGGCACCATCAACGGGGCCACCTCTGCGATCCCGACCAATCTGACGGATACGGATGATCAGGTAGCGACCGCAGTGGCTGATTTTCTGGATGCGGCCGGATATCTAGTGAGCCAGGTCGGAGCCGGGGTGGTCGTTCGCGCGACTCCAACCGGCACTGTTCACACTGCATTGGTGAACGGCGGAACGTCCCTTGACATCGGTTTCATCGTTCCTCCGATCTGTCTTGACCGGCTTCCGATTGATGGGGAATGCAGGTCTCTTGTGACTCTCGAAGGCTACGGCTTCACGGACGATGGAGCGACAACCGTTTCTTTTACCGATGGGATGTTACGCCGCACGGCCCAGTTTCAAAGTCTTGTCGGTGACCCGAACACGCAGCCCGGAACCCAGTTCTTGACCGTCAAGGTACCAGCTGGCTTCTCTCCGGGTCCGGTTGACATCGAAATCGAGCGGGAAGGGTTTGTCGATTGCTGCGTCTTTTCCATCTTGGGCACGTGTGAATCGATCGCTACGGGTCAGGTGCCCGCCGCCAGTACGGTTTCGATGATGGTTCTCATGGGGTTGATGTTTGTGCTGGGCTGCTTTGTTGTTCGATCCCGCTTTTAGACCCTGACGAAGTATGCAACTGCGATGAGGCAGGCGGCAACTCCGGTGAGAATCAACGGGTCGGAGACGAAGTAGGGGCTGACTCCAAGCGCTACGCCCACGGCAAAGGGTACGGGCTTTCGTTGTCGCCGTCCGAAGACGCAAAAAGACATGCCGAGGACGCCGGACAGAATGCTCACCAGGAGAAAGGATTCGCTCATGGCGAATCTATCGTCCAGGCTTGGCCGGAATCATGAGTTGCTGCTTTGTTTTGCGGTAACCCATCTGATCAAAACCCTTAGCGGTGCTCCTATTTGACCGCCACTCCCGAGATCTGAGGTGAGACGAAGCCAGGCATGGCTTCTCTTGGAGCGGTGAATTCATCCAGTGTAACCCGGGTAAAACCGCTATTTCGAATCATCTTGCCAAGCTCTCGATCGGGACAGCAACCGTCCGCGATGTACCACCAGATTGGCTTGATGAGGCGCTGGAGTCTGTGCAGGCGGCTCCCGCTCGGTGCCGCTACGTGCTCGATGAACACGAAACGCCCTCCGGGCTTGAGGACCCGAAGGATGTCTCTCAGGACTGCTTCAGGATTCCGAACGGAGCAGAGGACGAGGGTGGAAAGAACTGAATCAACACTCCCGTCTTCGACCTCCATCCCCTCCGCGCCGACCTGGCGAAAGTCGGCTTCGATCGATCGCTCTTCTCCCGCTTTTCTGAGCTCCGCGTGCATGTGGGGATTGGGTTCGATTCCGATCCAGCGATTGACCGATTCCGGGAGGTGAACGAAATTGGCGCCGTTTCCCGGGCCGATCTCCAGGACGGTTCCGGAGAGATTTGTGAAGAGAGTCTTCTTTCGTCCGGCGATGTAGGGCTCATAGGGTTTTTGCACCGATGAATAGAGCTTTGCCATCATCCATCGGCGAAAGTTCGCCCCGGGAGGAGTGAGTGAAAGAAGGAAGAGGACAAAGAAGGCGATGAGAGTGTAAACCAGCAAAGGCACGGCAACGGATCTCCTGGTTGTGAAAGGTCTGTGACTACTTCTTCTGGATCTCGAACGCCCAGCGGTAGTCCAGGCGCCCGCCAACAATTCGATTGATGTTTTGCAGGGCCTTTCCGGATTGGGGAAGACCCTCGCGAAATGCGGTGATGATGTTGGCGCGTGCGGCGTTGGCATACTCCGAATTGACTTTTGGAGAAATCACGACTTTCGGCTCGGTTGCTGGCCGGTGGAAGTTCAGACGATTCAGTTCGGAGATGGTGCCGGCAAAGCGTCTTTCGATGGGGTTCCTCGAATTGTGCCCGACCAGAAGATAGTAAGCATGATTGGCATGAGGTGGGATTTTGTCCGGATTTGCCGCGATCCCCACCGTGTATTTCATGAGGTAATCCCGCATGGGGATGGCGTCATCGTATCCTTGTTCCGCTGCATGGGAGATGGCCCAGGTGAGGAAGTTGTGCATCCATCCCGCCATGGTGAGATAGGTTCGTTTCTGGGTTTTCCATTTTCTTTCGGTGAAGGTGGCTTTGGCGCCGGGGGTGTACGTGCCGATATTCGTGGGTTTGTAGATTGCATGTTTGCCGTCTACGAAATCTTTGAACCACGCGAGATTGGAATGAAGCTTCTTTTCGAAGTATTTCTTTCCCGGGCCTTCATCCGGGGATAGAGCTGCCGCGTGAATGAGCTGGCGCATTGACCAGGCAACACCCCGGACCTGACCCGACCAAAGATATCCCTTTTTACCTTCCCGAGAGGCGACGCCGGCAGAGAGTAGGTTGGCGTTGGCCCACCACTGGACTTCTTCCAGATAGTAGTAGTCTCCGGTAATGAGGTACGGGACGTAGGCCAGGGATGGCTGATGAGCCGCGTCGACGATGAAGTAGGAGCCGTGAGGTTTTACGTAGGGGGTCTTTTGGGTGTTTCTTACGGTTGGATACCAACCCTCCTTGGAGTACGAGAAGTTCGGGTAGTCATCGAGGCTGACCATCCAATCGGTTTCGGGGTCTCGCAGGTGATTGGGGCAGCTTCCGGAAACGTCTCCGTTTCCGAGGGTGACTCGCTTGGCCCAGGGTTCCTGGGAGATCAAATACAGGGTGGCCCAGAGCGGGAGAGGCCCGATGTCTGCGCGGCCACCGGTTCGCCCGAAGAAGGGAGTGATCGAACCGTTTTGAAGGATGCCATGGGCGGTTGCGTTCCATCCGGACGTCCACCGACTTGCGTCCTGTCCTGTGGCCCGAAGAGAGAGGTCATAACGGGGCAAAAGGCCGGTCTGATTCATATAGGCGCGATCGTATCTGATGTGAATGCCGTCCATCACCTTGCCGCTGCCGACCCAGAATCTCTTGACCCAACGAGCACCCACGCCGTGACCGAAATAGCCGACTTTGCGCCTTTGTGAAGGGATCTCCTTCTCCGGCCATTTTCCTACTTGTTTCTGGGAAAAGATCTCTTTCTTTCCCCGGAGGATCTTCACGTTGTAGGGGATACCGCCTGGCGTCGTCATCCAGGTGTTCTCGACCACAACCGTGACCCGAGCTGATTTGGAGCTCGGGTAAACTCGGACTCGAAACCGGACCATGAGATCTGGATCCGGTTGGTTGTTCTTTCCGCCACGGGGCGCCATCTTGAAGTGGTATTCGGTGACGAGCTCTCCCTGGAGCCAGGTGCGAATTGGCCCGGCCGCGATGGCAGACCGAAGGTTTGCCGTTCGAGTCGGCCCGTTGTGAATCTGAACCACCACTTTTACGTTGGGGATCTTTTTCAGGGAATCAACGGGTACGGGGGGACCGGTGTCGAGGGGTCCAGTGGGGAAGCACGAGAAAGTTTTTCGTTCTTTGGGTCCAAGCGGGGGGAAGTTGACCGTGACAACAGCATGCTTCACCGACCCATCGTCCCAGCGTCTTTTGATGTCGACCTGGGTGGGCAGCTCGTCAATCCGGACCGTGTTGGTAACGTCTCCTTGTGCAAAGAACAGCCCGAACGTGGTGGGCCCTCCTTGCCGGTTTGCAGTCAGGTTTTCGGCGGTCATGGTGACGAGTTTTTTGGGCTGGTGAGGACGAGCTTGTTGAGCGTGGACTGCACCGCTAGCGCAGAGGTTCAACAGAATCGCGATCATCAACTGAAGTTCGGGCCGTCTCATGCTCAGATCACTCCTTTGAGTGGGTGGATGGTTGCGAATCCTGCCTCGCTCTAGCCCGGATGATTCATGAGTTTGAGCGAGAATTGTTCCAGGTCGTTTCTGGCAAGGAGTCTAGGTGATTTCGACCGCAGGCGTGTTTAGAGACACGTCGAGGATCGAAATTGCCGTAACGACGCTGCCAGTGGCGA
>JAJDCM010000240.1 GCA_029260825.1 Planctomycetota bacterium
TCGCCACTGGCAGCGTCGTTACGGCAATTTCGATCCTCGACGTGTCTCTAAACACGCCTGCGGTCGAAATCACCTAGACTCCTTGCCAGAAACGACCTGGAACAATTCTCGCTCAAACTCATGAATCATCCGGGCTAGAGCCCACATAAGAACCCTTATTCAGTCCATCGTATGTCGATCCCAAGAATAGGAAGAGAGTTGATCTTTCCCCCGGTTCATCGGGCGGTCGAGGAAGGGCTCCTTGCCTGGGGAGGGGATCTTTCCCCGGAGCGTTTGCTTCTTGCCTACAAGAGCGGGATCTTCCCCTGGTATGACGAAGAGGGGCCGATTCTCTGGTTCTCCCCGGACCCGCGTTGGCTCTTGCCTCCTTCAACCCTCCTTGTTTCCAGGCGGCTCAAACGGACCCTTCGTACGACTCCGTTCCGGGTCACGCTTGATGTTGCGTTCGAGAAAGTGATTCAGAACTGCCGAGCCATGTACCGTCCTGACCAGGACGGTACATGGATTACTCGAGATATGGTCAGGGCCTACTGTCATCTCCATGAGCTGGGCTTTGCTCACTCGGTCGAGGTCTGGCTCGAGCAAGAACTGGTGGGTGGACTCTACGGGGTTTCCCTTGGCGGCTTCTTTTGCGGGGAGTCGATGTTCCACCTTCAGAAAGATGCGTCGAAGATTGGCTTTGTCTGGTTAGTCCGTCAGCTTGCCGCGTGGGAGTTTGATTTTCTCGACTGCCAGATGGAGACTGCCCATCTGGTTCGTTGGGGGGCCGTAAGTTGGCCTCGATCTCGGTTCGTGAAAGCACTGTCCAGGTCGGCAGCCCTGCAGACCCGGCGGGGGCCCTGGAGCTTTACGGCTGACTTTTCTTCGACTCCATGAAGCCAAGAAGCTTCTTCTTCACCGTGGGCCATTCCTCGTTGTCGGCAACGGACGTTTGCACGAAGCCGACCCCGGCTCCGGATTGAGCGAGTCCGATGGCAACCTTGACGAATTCAGCGATGTGTTCTTCGCTCGTGACCGGAAAGGGGAGATACTGAAACAGCTCGGGGTGATTTCCGCCAACCGCCCAGAGGTCGGAAGCATGTTCGGTGGAGAATGGCTCGAGACGAACGTGCTCCCCGGCGAGTGTGACCGGCTTCACGTTCACCGGGTGATCTCCCGCAAGGTAAGAACAGTTCGTTCGGGGAGGTGATCTTCTCGGGGGAAGTCTTTCGACTTGCGGTTGATCCAGATCGTTCTGAGCCCGAGTCGTGCCGCACCCCAGGCGTCGGCGATCGGATCATCGCCGATGTGCAGGGTTGCCTCTGGAGTGGCATCGCATCGATTCATGGCTTCTTGAAAGATTCCGGGGTGAGGCTTTCTCAGGCCAACCCCGTCCGAAATCACGAGATGATCGAAGCTGTTGGTGAGATCGTGGCGAAGAAGAATCTTCTGAGCCGCCGGAGCATGATCGAAGTTGGAGATGAGGACCACCGGGACTCCGGCATCGCGGATTTCGTCGATGAGGGGCCGCGTTCCATCGATGACTCGGCTTGATTCGTCAATGCAATCCATGTGCACTTTCGTAAGACGCTTGGCGATATCCATTCGCTCCAGGTCATCGCTGCCGATGTCGAGTTTTTCCGCCAGCCGAAGGAAGCGGATGGTTGCGGAGATCTCGATGTTGCGCTCCTCCTTCTCGGCGAGAACATCGTCTTGATTCTTCTGAAGGATGGGCAGAAACGCCTCGAAGGGGAGAGTGCATCCGAAGCGAGAAATCTCGTCGTAGACCCGGGGGGCGGTTGATGGAATCTCTTTTCCCTGCCACTGAACCCGGGGAAGATCGGATGTATCAAGGGCGATGATCGTGTCAAAGAGGTCAATGGAAACGCACTTGAGCTTGCTCCAATCGTGTCCGGGCACGACTAGCCGTTTCCTTCGGAAAACTTGCGGGCCTTGTTGGCGACCATTCCAACCATGCCCATGAGTCCCATGCTCTTTCCCATGGAGAGTTCCTTGCCAAAGACCTCGTAAATCACGTCTCCTGGTACTTCGGCGACTTCCTTGGCAGGAGCGCCGGAGAGGGTCTCGTCGAGAATGACCGCCATGGCTTTGGCCGAGATCCCCTGAGGATTCTCCACCGCAAAGTGGAACTTCAGTTTTTCATCCTCGATCTGCTCTTCCCAGACGTAGGCCTGAGATTCACATCCTGGAACCTTGTTTTCTTCGGGGAAGGGCCGGGTCGAAATGCTTTCGTCAACGCTATGAAACCGCTCGGCGGTCTCGATGAGCAATTGAATCCTCTCCGATCGATCATCAACCAGAGAGAGCATGTCTAGATAGTCTTTCAACTTCTGGGGGATTTCGCTCATGACTTGCTCAAGCCTTCGGGCGCCCGGCCCTTCCTCGAATAGAACTCATGGTTTGTTCGTTTTCGTCTGCTACGGGTGTTACTTCTCGATGGGAACGTTGACCAGATTGCCCCATTCGGTCCAGCTGCCGTCGTAATTTCGAACGTTACTGAATCCAAGAAGATAGGTGAGGACAAACCAGGTGTGGCTGCTTCGCTCGCCGATCCGGCAGTAGGCGACCACGTTGTCGTCTTTTCCGAGACCCTTTTCTTTCTGGTAGATCTCCGCGAGTTCACCGGCCGTCTTGAACGATCCGTCGTCCGGGTTGATGGCTCGGCCCCATGGAACGCTGTGTGCGCCGGGGATGTGCCCGCCACGAAGCGCACCTTCGTTGGGATAGTCCGGCATGTGCATGCGCTCACCGCTGTACTCTTCCGGGCTTCTCACATCCACGAGGGGAAGGCTGGCGTTCACGTGAGTCAGGACATCATCGCGGAACGCTCGGATTTTTTTGTCATCTCGGTTGGGTGCCGAATAGGAGGTGGCGTTGTAGGACGGGACGTCTTTGTTCATCGGCCGTTTTTCTTTTTCCCACTTGAGTCGGCCGCCATCCATGACTTTTGCATTCGTGTGGCCAAAGAGCTGGAAGATCCAGAAAGCGTAGCAAGCCCACCAGTTGCTCTTGTCACCGTAGAACACGACGGTGGTGTCCCTCGTTGCGCCGATCTTCTTCATCAACGCCTCAAAGCCATCTTTCTCGAGATAGTCCCGGCGGACCTGCTGGTTGAGGTCACGGGTCCAGTCAACTTCCACGGCGCCGGGTATGTGTTGGGACGGGTAAAGTAGGGGATCCTCGTTTGATTCCACGATCCGAACATTGGAATCTTCGAGATGATCGGCCACCCAATCGGTGGAGACAAGGACATCCGAATTGGAATAGCCTCGATCTTCAATCTTGCTCATTGTGACAACTCCTTCAAATCAGAAGCAGGCCCCCAGATTCTCTCCGGTGGTCTGTTCTTGGGCTTACCAGGTCTTGGGAAGGCTGCAGAATACTTCCTTTCTCGGGTGACCGGAAGATCCTCACCTCTCGATCGATTGCTGTGCGGTGGCAAGTCCGCAATTCAGATCAGGTTCTGTCTATTTCTGCCCTGGGTACGTTCAGTTCACTCTATTCCTCGAAAACGAACTCTCCACCGGTCGCCTGGGCGATCTTCTCCAGTTGATCCCGGTACCATTTGACGTCGCTGTAGGCAACGCTGTGGATGACGACTTTTTGAAATCGATTGATGTCCGACACGTACCGAGCAACTCGGTTCCAGTGCACGTACAGTCCGATTTCAGGCTCTCCAGACGAGAGGAGATAGATGGTGTCGATGTCGGGATCTTCCATGACTTTTTCGAGAACCTGGAAGATGTCTTTTCGGCCCTGATTGCTTTGACGTTTGACGAAGTTCAGGGCAGCCTTCTTGCTCTTGTCCGTTAGCTTCTGGGGCTTCTTGGCGAACGGCTTGTAGTCGCCGGCGTAGGTGTACACGTTGTAGACGAAGCCGTCACCCAATCGGGAAAGGGTGCCGTCGAGTTCTTCGAGGGTCGCTGCGTCCTTTCTCTTTCCGCTGGAGAGTCGTTCGTCCATTTGTTCGGACTTGTCGATCAAGAAGGCAACGTGATTGCTGACGACCTGGATGTTGTTGTAGGTCGCGTACCGGTTGTCTTTTTTCACCTTGAACTTCTCGTCACCCTTGGAAAACTCGAAATCTTCTCGACTGTCCGACCACCAGAGCTGCCATTGCTTTTGCAGGGTCCAGTTTTGCTCGGTGAATTTCTGCAGGGTGGCAACGGCTCTTTGACTGACGACGGGTCGCTCATCGGCAACCGCTTCAATGAGCCAATCAATGGAGACTTTTGTGGGGATCTTCGCCAGGTTATCGACGGCTTGGATCCTGGGCCGCCAGTCAGTGTCTTCCTTGATGGCATGGGTAGACCATTCAACGACTCTTTGGGGATAGAGATCGACCACGGCACCGAGGAGACCGCACCTGACTTCTCCCGACTTGTCTCTTAGCCCCTTTTCGACCAACGGGAGGTATTTGACCTTATCGATACGAGCAAGGGCTTCAAGAGCGTTCGTTTTCAGATAGGGATCTTTATTTGCAGCGCATTTCTTGAGAGATCCGCTTGCCTTTTCGTACGCAAGTTCTCCGATGGATCTGGCAGCGGCTCGCCTGACTCCGATGGCCGGATCGGCCAGTGCTTTCTTGAGGGTGGGGCCAGCGGTGGTGTCTCCATAGAGTCCAAGAAGCTCGGCGCACCACTGTCGCACATGATCATTATCTCTGTTCAGCCTGAGCTCGAGCTCGACTTTTTTGCGGGCTGCTTTGTCCGTGAATCGGGGTAGTACTTCCCAGAGGATGTCTCGAGTGTGGGGGTTTCTCTCCCCCAGCACCTGAAGCAGAAGACTCATGGATTCTTCATTATTGAGGGCCAGGCACCCTTGAGCAGCTTCCCGTCGTGCCAGTTCGGTGCGCTCCCGTAGCTGGGGGCTGAGATCTCCGATGTCTTGCCCCTGAGCCCCGGTTGTAGGGATCAAAAGGGCCATGAGGAGGAGTAATACGCTTTGAAGTTGGATGGGGTAGGTTCGGGTCTGCATGTTTGATTCACTCGGTCGAATGGCCGCTCATGGTCTGCCGGTGGCGTTTCCGGAAATAAGAAACATCTTTCGATCCCGGGGGATAAGTTAGTGCAGGCAAGGCGAAAATGCAACGAATGAAGGCCTCATGTCCCGGGCGTACTGCTTCTTATGCATGGAATCCGAGATTCGAGGCGGATCAGTGCTTCCCGGGGTGAATTTACCCGATGTGTCCTGCTTCGATTCTACCGGCGCTCAAGAACCACATCTCGATCCTGGGTGGACGATCCAACCCAAGAGCATCGGCTATGCTTCTGGCATAGACCGAAAGCTGCTTCGAGTAGATCTCCACCTTCTGATCGAGGCTCTCGTCCGATTCGATGAAGTCGGTCTTGTAGTCGGCGACCACCAGATCTCCGGTTTCCGGGTCCCGGTACAGGAGATCAATTGCTCCCATGAGAAAACCGGTTGGCCCGTGATCCGGGACGGGGGGTGCGATCAGGGGAAGCTCACGGGCGAGGATGTGATCCCGGATCTCGGCCATGCGAGCCGGGAGTGGTCCTTCCTCGATCTTCCGGAGAAGGAGCTGGGTCTTCTCCTTGGCTTTCCTGTGTTCTGCCGGGGCGAGGTTTGTAGGGCGCAAGTACTGGTCAATTCTTGCTCCCTGTAACGAGAAGGCCTCGGGGAGATCGTGAGCGAGATCGAGATTCTCAAAGACCCGATGAAGAGCGGTACCGATTGCCATTGACATGGATCGAGTTTGTCCGTGTTCCGGGTTGGCTTCCGTCTTTTGTCGGGGAGCGGCCTTCTGCTTTTCCAGCTCTTCGTGGGCCACCGCGGAGACGGGTCCCCGGTAGGGGCGTTCCATTCTGCTTCTTGCCTGGCGACGACGGGTCGTGAGAAGGGTTGAGGCCCGACGAACTTCGGCGACGGCGGGGAGCCCTGCATCACTTGCGGGAAACAAGCGGGAAGGATGGAGCGGCTCTTGCCGGGCGGGGAGACGCCACAGGACTTGATCGTGGTCCCGGTAGTGATTCTCTTTGGCCAGAGCCATGGAAAGCGATTCGGGAATACGGTTCGCGGCATAGAAGAGATCCATGTGGCAGTTGGCCGCGTGGGTAGTGAGGGTCGTGTTGGTTTTTAGCCAGAGACCGCAAAGGACCATGCGACGTTTGGCCCGGGTCATGGCAACGTAAAGAGTGCGAACCCTCTCCGCTGCCTCGACCTCGGCTTGCCGCTCGCGGACGAGATCAAACCCGGGAGTCGCCGCGCCAAAGAGCTGATACTCCTCGCCCCCATCTTCAGGTACAAGGGTTTGTCCACTGTCTCGAGAGATTGGAGCCCGGTGGGTTTGCATGATGTAAACGTGCTCGAAGTCGAGACCCTTCGCCTTATGAATCGTCATGACTTGAACCGCATCCATCACCGCATCATTGGGGCGACCTTCTTCAAACTCCCGCGCTTGAGAAACACCTGTACGCAACAAGCGGAGAACCGCCTGGGCCGCACCTTTGTTCGTGTTCAGGGTTTCGATGAGGTTGCGGAAGAATCGATCCAGGTTGGCAAGGCGATAGGGCCCAAGATAGCGGCCTGATTCGGTGGACTCCACCAGCAGCAGGCGCCGCATGAGTTCGACAAATTCGTCGGCGGGACGCCTGTGAAACTCCTCTCGGAGGATCGCCAGGGATTCCGCCCCTCGAAGAAGATTATGCTCCCAGCCTTCGATGCGATCGAGACCCGGAATCGTCTTGGGAAGACTCGAAGCAACCTCGCAAACGAGCTCGCGAAGCTCTTCCAGCTTCTTCAAGCTCCTTCCTCGAAGCTCGGTAATCTTCTCCGGAAACTTCCGGGTCCAAAGAGGAATCCATGCTGCATCGGGGACACCCACCATGGCCGACCGAAGGTAAGTTACGAGAGCCAGGTGATCGTTGGGATCAAGAACGCAGCGGACGACTGCGCAGATGTCGATGATCTCCCGTCGACGATAGAAATTTGTATCTCGCTCGACGTAGTAGGGGATTCCGTGTTCTCGAAATGCTCCAAGGTATGGTTCCGTATCGGTTGCGGCTCGAAAGAGAACGCCGATGTCCGACCATTCCACCCCCTGCTCGTCCCGCAGTGCCCGAAGATCTTTGGCAAGAGCCAGGGCCTCGATCTCGGATGCCCGGGTCGAGAACGGAGCGACATTGATTTTTTCGCGGATTTCGTTCCAATCGGCAGTCACCCAGTATTCGATTGGAGAATGATCGTCGGTCAAGAATCCCGGGTCTTCCTGTCTCTGCGGACAGGCCAGGAGTTCCTGAAACATTGGCTGGACACCCGTCTCAGCCTTCATGATTCCGGGCATCACTCGTTTCACCTCGGCAAGGATGGGGGGCGCCGAACGAAAATTCGTGGTGAGAGCATGCACCTCGCCGGAGGTTTCGGTCACTTTTCTGACGAAATGATCATAGGCGCGAAGGTCGGCACTTCTCCAGCCGAAGATCGATTGCTTGGGATCACCCACGAGGAAAAGGCCGGGTCGATGTTCCGCGTCTTCGGTGAGAGCAAGTTTCTCGATGATCTCGCACTGAAGGAGGTCGGTGTCCTGAAACTCATCGACGAGGAGCTGGTCAATTTTTTGACGCACCTGATCGCAGACGGAGTCGTGGCCGGTAAGTAGGGTTCGAGCGTCTTGAAGGAGTGCGTTGAACGTCTCCGCCCCTCGTCGACGCATTTCCGTTCTTACTGTTTGAACAAGGGGCGCCAGGGCGAGCCGAGCATGGGTAAGAAGGGGAACGTCAAGGGAGAGCAGGTGGCGCAGTCGAATGTCGAGGGCCTGGGCTTCATTGCAAAGAGAGGTGCCGACCGGCTCGGTGATTTCCGCTTCCGTTGCGCTCAGGTCTTTTCGGGTTGCCCATTTTTGGATGTGGTCGATCAAGTTCGGAGGAAGGTCGATCTTGGCCTGCTCGTGAAGCTGGATCAGTTCGCCGAGGGTGCCTCCCATGGACTCCAGACGGACGAACAAGCCCCCGAGAGCCGAAAGAACATTGCGCCCGGTTTTCAAGCGTTTTGCCTTTTCAAGGCAGGGGCGCACGAGAGAAATCACCATTCGTACAGAATCGGAGAGGCGATCTCGAAGAGCGGTGATCTTTTCCGGGCTCAGGGGATCGGCGTTCAGCGTCTCGGGACGGATTCCGTTCTCTGCCAATCGAATGAGAGTTTGTTCGAGTTCCCGAGGGCCGTAGCCGGCTCGGGCGAGTCCCAGGAAATGTTCGTTTCCGTCCTCGGAATAGGCAGTGACAAGTTCTTTTTCCAGGGTTTCTCGAACCACCTCCATCAAGATGTTCCCGTCCGCGTCGACGATGAAGCGTGGGTCAAGACCGATTTCCAGAGGAAACGCTGCGAGGAGGCGCCGGCAGTACGCATGGATGGTGGTGACCACCATGTGGTCGAGGTTGCCAAGATAAGCTCTGGCTCTTTCGAGTCGTGCGGCGAGGTCGGCGGGGAGGACGGTGGGCTCGAGTCCGATCGGAATGTTGCCTTGCTCGATCTCTGCCATGGCATCGCCCACACGACTCGCCATCTCGGCCGCTGCCGCCTCGGTGAAGGTAATCGCCACGATCCGAGAAAGGCAAAGGGCGGCGATTCGATCCGCCTCGGGAGGATTCTCTGTATGGGTTGTTATCCTCTCAAGAGTCCTGTCCCAGCCAGGCCCAAGGCACCAGGAAACGATGCGAGCAACCAGGGTCGCTGTTTTTCCGGTTCCTGCTCCTGCTTCAAGGACGAGAGGGCGATCGAAAACTGTCTGGGCCAACAATCGAGCTTTTTGATCGAGCTCCATTTTGGCTCCGATGTCGGTAGGAGTACTCATGAGCTCGACTTCCCGGAGGGAGTTGCCGTTGTTTTTCTTTGTTCTTTCTTGGCCAGATAAAAGGCGGAGGCGAACACCTTCTCGGCATCGGAAAGTGTATCGTCCCAGCCCTCGATGCCGGGGTCCAGCGGTTTGATCCAGCGTTGCATTCGCAATTTCGCGCCCGAATCGCCGATGATGCACGCCTCGGAAACACTGCAGTAGGAGCATTTGGGGTTGCGCTGGCCGCCGGGCTCAAACAATCGGGGAAACATGGTTCCTTCGCGAAAAGCCCGAAGGAGAGTCTTCATCGCTTCCTGGAAGGTCTCGATGAGAAGGTGATCCTCAGGAGATGTCTCGACGATGCGATGTTCCGGTTCCACTCCATCCTTCAGAAACACGTATCGACCTTTGGAGGGGCCTCCGGCGGCCAGCTGATAGGCAATCGCCTGGAGACGGTCTCCTTTTTTTACCTGGTTCCGAAGATGGAGATTTCGGGTTTCCTGCCGCTTTGCCGTGGTCAGTGGTTTTCCGGTCTTGTAATCGGTGAGAAGGAAACCTTCCTCGTGCGCGTCCACACGATCCGCTTTGAAGTGAACTCTCCATTCCTCACCGTCCACATCGATGGGAAGGGAGCCTCTTAGTTCGGCGCCCACCACAGGAAGAGGCTGTTCATCCTTCCACTCGGTTTCCCGGGCAAGCTGAACAAGAGGGCGCCCCCGATCGATGAGAACCTGGGTCAAGCCGGTGAGCGGAATGCCCTGTTCTCGGATGATGCGCTTCGATTCCCTGGCGAGAATCTCTTCCACTTTTCTTGCGCTCGGCCAGGCTACGGGATGGGGCCCATGCTTCCTGGCTTGAGTGAGATCATCGTCCGTTCGAGCGAGGTCGGGATGGGCCTCCAGCACGATGCACTCGAGCACCGCGTGAACCAGAGATCCGAGCATCAAGGCGTCAATCGTGGGCAGTGCTTCCAGGGGATCCGGGGAAGGCTCGAGACGAAGTAATCGCTCCAGGGTCACCGCCCAGGGACATCTTCCCGCGCCTTCGATGGCGGTGATGAACAGTTTTCCTCGGCGAGGATCGTCCTTTTCTTTGATCGGGCCGAGGAAGCCAAAGTAGGGCCCCAGGGTCTGGCGGCTCGCTCTTCCCTGTTTCGTTCGCAGGTCCGGGTCGAGTTCATTCAGCACGGCTACCCGGGCCTCCGCAAGGTCGGGAACCGACACGGGGATCCTCGATTTTCCGAGATCGGATTTGAGTTCCTCGAAGGCGACGGGGAGAAGCTCGGAGAAGAGCTGTCGGCTGCCGTAGAGTCCTGCCTGGATGACTTCTTCGTGGGCGGGAAGGGCAGGCGCTCCTTCAAGCAAGGGGCGGTCCGGATCGAAGCCGGGTCGTGATCGATCTTCAGGAGGAGCAACGACTCCCGGCGCAGCGACGATGTTGAGGTTCTCCTGGCGGGTTCCCGACCATCGCAGGCGCTCAAGCAGCGGGGACGGGGAGCGCGATCGTCCGTCGTCATCCATCGATTGATAGGAGAGGGTGACATTCGGGCTGGCGGAAAAGAGCTGAGCAAACAGAAACCGCTCTTCGTCGTGGCCCGTTCTTTTCAGGGGAAGATCGGGAAGGACCTGCAGGAGTCGGGAACGAAGAGAGTCAGAAAGAAGAGGATCCTCGGAAATGGCCCTGGGGAAGACGTCTCGATTGAGGCCGATGACGAACAGGTGAGAAAAAGTCAATCCACGGGCGGCAACCACATCGAGGATTTGAACCCCCGAGCCGGATCCTCCGAAATCGGTCTCGCCAAAGCCCTGGTAGATGCGGCGGATCAGGAGGCAGAATTCATCATAGCTGCATGCAAAGTCGGGCGGGATGTTCTCCTTCTCTGCCTGGAGATGGGCTAACGCTTCCTCGAACCCGGATGCCTTGCTGTCCCAGGAGAGTTCTTGCTCCAGCATCTTGGTCCACTCGTCAAGATGACGGGAAAACGTTGCGGACTCGGGCCAGTTTTCCCAGCGTTGAAGAATTTTTCGCGAGAGGGTCACCGTGCGTCGAAGTTCTTTTCCCCGGACGCGCCGTCGATAGGCCCTCGGGTCGTGGAGGAGTTCGGGTTCCTCCGTTTCCTCGCGTTGAGGGCTCCAGATTCCTCGACGGACCGGGAGTCGATAGCAATCATTCCCATCCACCGCTTCCTTGGGTTTGATGCGAGCTGTGTCCACTAGTCTTGCCGCGCCTAGAGCGTGGAGGGCCAACCGGAGGTCAAAATCGGTGGGACGGGGTAGGAAGGCATCAAGCCATCGATCCGAGGGAGCGTCGGACCGAACAAGGAGAAGATCCAGAGCGGCATGAAGCCTCACACCCGCTCCGGAGAGCGGCCCCTTGGAATTGGGACTGGAGAAAGGAACTCCCAACCGATCGAAGTGAAGACGAAGGGGAGTGCTGTAGATCGACAGATTTCGAGCGACAACGGCCACAGACTCCGGTGCCACATCGGCATCAAGCAGAGATCGAACTCGAAACGCCAGCTCCCGGATTTCTGCCTGGGCGCCTGGTGCGTGGAAGAGTTTCAGTTTCTCAGGCACGTCGGGTTTTGAGGAAGATTGCCCGGTTTTCCCGGGGGCGGTCACTTTCTCTGTTGCAAGAAGCAGGCGGTCTTCGAATCTCTGGCTGAACGCAATGCCCTGATCTGGTTCTTGTGGGTCGACCGGATCGGGAGGGTGATCCAGAATCACCTGCGCGTCGAGACTCTTGACGAGCTCTGCAAGAAGTTCGGTTGTCACGCCGGTCGCGTCGGCAAAACCATGAATCAGGACGGCGTGGGAGGGGAGGAGCTCTCGAGCGTTTTCGGCGATGAGCTTGGTTGCTCTTTGGATGCCGGATGAGTCGAGCTCGGTTCCAGATGCTGCCATCTCTTTGCAAGTCGCGTCCCACACCGAGAGAATCGAGCGGGCTCGAGTGATCTCCTTTGATGGGGGAGCATTCTTGAGGCGAGAGGCCAGGTGCCCGGCCTTCTTCCGGTCAATTCCCGCATCGAGAAGATCTCGTACACTGGCTGCGACCGATGAGTAGCCATCCTGGAGGTGATCAAGAGCCTGGCTGAGGGCAGGCTCCTTCCTCGCATTGCGACGGATGATGATCTCGGTGAGGGGGTTTTTTCCCCCGCCTGGTTGAGCCGATTCGGAAAGCACCGTTCTTGCCAATCCGTGCACGGTTTGGATCGACACGCCGAGGACGGGACGCCCGAAGTGCTGGAGGAACCGAGCTCCCAGGTGGTTGGAAAGACTTCGGGAAGGTACGATCACCCGAATGGGATGAGGGGGAAGAACCTGAGGAGAGGTTATTCCTCTGGCTTGGTCGGGATAGAGAAGTTCTTCGACTCGGGACAGAAGCTGTGCTTCCGCGGCGCGAGCCCCCGAATGAAAGGTAGTGACGAGATGATCCCGTTCTTTTTCATCATGACCTTCATGATCATCTTGACCGTCTTGATCGATTTTGGCTTGTCCGCTCATGCGTGTCTCCCCGCGAACCAAATGATCAAAACCGAGACACAAAGTCAATGTGGTGGTTTGATCTCGTGAAGGATCCGCGACCAACCCTCGCTGCTTTCTACAGCTTGCATTTCGCTCACGTCGGCATTGTGCTTCCTTTTCTTGCCCCGTGGTTTTTGTCTCGGGGCTTCAGCCCACTTGACATCGGAATGTTGCTGGCGGTGGGTCCTGTTTGTCGACGTGTTACACCCTGGACCTGGGGCGTGCTGGCGGATCGGACGGGCAACCGGCGAATGCTGATGACGGTGACCCTTCTCCTCGCCGCGGCCGCATTTTTCCTGCTGGGTTGGTCCCAATCATTTGGCTCAGCCCTCCTGCTGATGATCGTCTACACCGGTTGCATGTCCCCTGCCCTTCCGCTGGCGGAGGCGGCGACCCTGGAACAGAGTGAGCTTCGGGGTTTTCAGTACGGCTCCTTGCGTCTCTTTGGATCTCTTGCCTTCATCGCGACGTCTGCCGGGTTTGGATTCGTGAGAGATTCGACGGGTGCGTGGTTGGGGTTCGTGGTTGGATGTGGGTTGCTCGTAGCTGCTGCGGGCACCGGATTGTTCTTTCCTGCTGCCCGGGTTTCGTCGGAAAAGCGAATGGGCGCAAAGGCAACCTCGGGAGAAAAAGCCGGGCCGTTGGGTTCACAATGGAAGCTTGTACGGTTGCTCCTGGGTTGTGCCCTCATGCAGGCGAGTCATGGACCGTACTACGCCTTTTATTCGATTCGTCTTGAGGAGCTTGGCCATGGAGGGACGACCATCGGTTTCCTGTGGGCGTTCGCGGTGATCTGTGAGGTGCTTCTACTCGCTCGCGCTGATTCGTTGATCAATCGGGTGGGAACGGTTCGGGTCCTGAGGGGTTGTCTTCTTCTGGCGGCAGTTCGGTGGTTCCTGATCTCGCAAACAACGAGTCTTGTCGTGCTCACTCTTGCCCAAACTCTGCATGCCTTCACCTACGCCGCGTTTCATGTGGCTGCACTCAAGACGGTGTTTGCCTGGGTAGGCAGTGAGAACCGCATCAAAGGACAATCCCTCTACAACGGTTTTGGGTTTGGTCTGGGATTGCTTGTGGGGAACCTGGGAGCCGGGGTGCTTGCGGATGCTCTGGGACTACCGGCGATCTTCCTCTTTGCCGGTGGTGTTGCCACTCTGGGTGTTCTGATGATACCCGGGAAGATCAGCATGAAGTGAGTCGGGCGCGGGGCAGGAGCCGGGGGGGGTTAGTTCATGGAGGGATCATCGGGGATGAACTTCATTTTGAGGAGATCTTCTCCGATGCGTCTTGAAACCTGAGTCCAGAGAGTTTCCCGATCGGAAAACACCTCCTGAACCTTTGCCGGAAGCGTCACCCAACCTCCGCCCTGAAGCTCGCTTTCCAGCTGGCTTTCTCCCCACCCGGCATAGCCGGAGAAGATGCGCACCGGCTCGCCAAGGGCAACCACATCCATGAGCCCCTCTTTTCGGGTCGTCATGTAGAGCCCCGGAAGGACTTCCAGATCGGAGTGGTTTTCGTTCGTGTGAAGGGCCATCAGGGGACCGGGAACCGGACCTCCAAGATGAATGGGACCGATGTCGTTGGCTGACTTCTCGAATACACTTTCGAGAACAGCGGCGGCGCCGGTACCGAGGGGGCGATTCAAAACAACTCCGAACGCTCCTTCTTCGTTGTGCTGGATGAGCAGCACAACGCTGCGAAAGAAGTTCGCGTCGGTGAGGTGAGGCGAAGCGACCAGAAACTGACCTTTGTAGGTATTCATCGTTTTTTCGATCTCGAGAAAAGGCGGCCACCCCACCTGAAAGTCGGATGGCCGCCCGAATCATCTTTTCGTCGTTGAAGCGATCCGGATTGAACCGCCTCGAGTCTGCTGAATTACTGCAAGGTCGTGGTGTTGGTCGTCAGGGTTTCGAGGCAGAACTCCGTTGAGTTCAGGTCTCGGAGTCTCAATCGGACCCTGAAGACCTGACCTGGAGACGGCGCCGGGAAGAGGCCGGCGACGTCGAGTCGGATGCGTCTGAGTGCATTGCCGGCGGAGGAAACTCCGTTTCTCGAAACACTGAAAACGGACAGGTACTGGACCACGCCGTTGATGTCGGTCAGGTCGCCAATGAGGCGCACGTCATGAGCGTCGCCACCCGGGCCAAGGCCGGTGAAGTCGATGTCGACTCGAACCTTTTCGGTGTTCGAATCTTCAATGATCACCGAAGCCGGGATGACGGTGGCGATGATGGTGCCAAAGTCAAGCTCGAGGAGATCCGGTGAGAACTGATCGCCAGGATCGGACTGATCGTCAGGGTGATCCTCCAGGCTGTCGTTTGCGGTGGAGACGTCACCGAACATCGATCCGCCCATCCCGTTCCACTGAAGGTTTGCGGGATCATGAGAGGCGATGAGGGCATAGGTTCCGCATCGATCCAGGACTCCCGCGCCGTAAGAAAGTCTCACGGTTGTGGTAGCACCGGCAGCGAGGGTCTGAATCCCTCCAGCTGCATCAAAGTCGGTGATGATGGCATTCAGGTTGTGGGTACCCCCACCGACGACGTTTGCATCGACCGTGAAATCAGCTGATGTGATCTCGACGTTTCCGTTGTTTCGAATGGTGAGGACGATGTCGGCGGCCTGGCCGAGGGCGCCCGGACCCGGCTGGGTTCCACCGGCAACCGTATCGTAGTCGACCTGCATGTTCATGAGAGCGAGGTCGGGAGTGTCGCCCGGAGGACTCTGCATGGGAATTCGAGCATTGATGTCGATGTCACCAGGAGTTCCCGGCTTGAAGAGGGTCAGGTTGGCTGTCCCGTTGACCGGAGCGACATTGGTGTCGAAGTAGAAGTTGTAGAGAGTGCTCCAGCGAAGAGCGTTTGCGTTGTTGTTTTGAGCAAACGTTGATGTTGCCCAGGTGATGTCGTTCGTGTTGATGGAGATGGACCAGTCTGTGTTCGACCAGATTTCGCCACTGTGATAATTGACATCGTGGAAGCCCTGGTTCTGCACGAGTGCGCCGGTCGGCAGGCCGACCGTAAAGGCCTGACCCGATCGGTCTGAGTTCAGATTGTGGACTGCGTACTCGTAGCGCCAGAATCCGTTACCGAGATCGCGAGCGTAGGAGATCACGGTGAAGCGGCCATCATTGGCGACGTCTTCCTTGCCGGCAACGAGGCCGTCGATGTCCGGGAGTCCTGCAGCGAGGCCGCCCGCCACATTGATTGCGGGTTGTTCTCGAACGGTAGAGCCAATCGTACTGAGGTTCGGATTGCCACCACTCAAGACAACTTCTCGGTACGACGCATTGTTCAGAGCGTTTCCAGCTGCGGAATCATCCGGAGTCACATAGTGACCTTCAACGAAGTACCGGGCGCCACTGTTTTGCGCGGGATCAACATCTGCCGAGGCGACCTGAAGACGGCGGCCGATGGTCCCGTTCGAGGCCGGTTGGTTCGGAGGATAAGGATAGGCGCCCGTAGCCGCATTGACCTGATACTTGGGGCCAAGGCGACCTCGGTCGCCGTTCAACCCTGCGGTGTAAGGATCGGAGCAATGGACACCGAGTTGTGTTCCGTTGGTGCTCTGACAATCGTTGAAGCAAAGACCTTGAGAAAGCGCAAAGAAGCCATGCTTCAACCAGCTCTGGCCGATCATCTCAAAGCGTCCGTTCTTCCATCGGTAGAGGTTCTGGCCGATGACGGGATGCTGGTTGGTGTTGGAGAACCAGTTGAGGTTCGTGTCGCCAATGTTGCAGGAGGTGGTGCCAACCGAGTAGGCCTTGATGCCACCAGATGCGCCCCAGTAGGTTGCCGACGGCAGATCGCCGACAATAACGTCCGGTCCGCTGGTGAGGCTGGGATTCGTTCCGCCTTCGCTGACCGGGTGCTCATCGATGACTTCGCTTCCGGCGGCTGTGCCGGTAGCTCGAATGGAGGCTTCGATGGTGAATGTACCGACGGGAGCGCCGGAGGCTGGTTCTTTGTCCAGGGCAACGGCGGCCTCGTGAGCGAGGACCACGTCGACTCCGCCCCAGTGCATCCGGTTGTTACTCGGGTCGAGCTCAAGGAGAGCCGAAGAGTAGAAGCGGAAGATTTCCACGCCATTCGAGATCAGGGTCCATGCGGATCCAGCGGTACCCTCATCGGCAACCAGGCGGGCATTTTGAATGGGAAGACGTTCGCCGGTCTGCGTGGTGAGGGTCGCCTGTCCGTTGACCTGAACCGATCCACCGGTGAAGGTCCCGAAGTTGCGATCCAGGGTGACGATTCCCAGGGAGGAATTCTGGGGAAGGAGAAAAGCGATGACCGCTTTGTCCCCTTCGAAACGGCCGGTTTCATCCGAAAGTCGGATTCCGTAGTCACCCAGGGTCGAAAGATCGAACTGGATCGACCCCAATCCTTGCTGAGTCTCATAAAGCACAGGCGGGGCGGCGTTTGCCGGTCTGCCTTGGGCGCTTAGCGAGGAAGCGCTGACCGTGGCGAAACCCAAGAAAAGGGCTCCAGCCAGTATTGTACGGGTCATCTTCGACATTGCTTTTACTCCTCCTGGTCACTTTTGGGGGACCGAACGCGGGGTCGTACCGAGCTGGGGCGACTCCGATCTAGACGGCATATCGATGAACTTGTTCCGAGAATTGCTCAAGATCGTTCCGGGGATTGTTCGCGGAAGATCATTATTTTCAATAGGTTGTGGTGGTTGCTGCGGGGTATTGGCGAGTCTATTATCCCCGTGAGGCAAACCCTGAGTCAAGACCCTACCGTAACTCCTTTGTTCGCGAAACCCCTGTTTCCTCTCAGGATTCGAGAACGGTGGTGATGTTTCGGGCCAAGGTCAGCGCAGAAAGAGGGGCTGATCCTTCCGCTTTATTGTTGGCGATGACGAAACTCTGCTTGTCCGACTGAATCGCTTCGGCGACCAGGGAGGCGATCTGGCTCCGGACGCGGGGGTCCGGATCGACCAGCCGGTCAAAGGGGGCATAGCGATCTCGGGCTGCCTCATACCCCAGATTCCTCCCCAGCATCCATCGAATCACCAGGGCGGGTCCTGCGGTCGGGCTCACCACGGTGGACTGAGTGATCACATCCATCATTCGCGGATGGACGTTGAAGCAGTGGGCGACCCCGCAATCTTGAAGTGCCAGGTCATATTCGGGAAGAAGAGCGTCGGAGTTCCTGAGCTCGACGGCATAGAGCGGGCCGGGAGGGAGGCAGCGTAGGAACTGATGCAGCTCATCGACAAAGGCTTTGGGGCCTCCCATTTCCCGCAGGTCCTGGGGGGGAAATTGAAAGAGGATGGGGCCGGCCTTCTTTCCCAATCCTTCGAGGATGGGAGCGATGACCGCTTCTGTGGTATAGGCCGGGTCCAGGAAGAAGTCGCTCGGCCGACCGGCATTTTCTTTGTACCGGGGGGCATCGGGGATGCGGGCGGACGTAACTCCTTCAAAGACCTTCACCAGGAAACGAAAGTCGTCCGGAACCGATTCTGCATAGGCCCGGAGTTCCCGGACTCCCATGGGGGCGTAATAGGCTCGATCGACTCCCACGGTGGAAAAGAGTGGATGTTTGGCGTAGGCGGAAAGGCCGGTTCTCGCCAGCTCGGCTCGTGACACTCCCCGGTCGTAGACGATTCCCGCCCAGCCGGGAAAGGTCCAGGATGATGTTCCCAGGTGGACATTCGAGGGGAGGATGTCCCGCGTGATCTGGATTGACTCATCAACCTGGGCGGGTCGCGCCGGGTCTGATCGCGTGGTGGTCGCGGTCCGGCCGGGGGATTCGGAACCTGTATCAAACAGATCGAGCTGTCGGGGCTGATCCACGCGGGTGATCTCCTTTTCGGTCGGTCGAAGTTGAGGGGACCATCGTGACCAAAGTGGAGCCCGGAAGCAATCCCAAACGTCGAACGGGTTTTCAGGCTTCGCTTGCCATGAGGAAGACCGGTTGCTTGTGAAACGTGGTGTAGAGGGGACGAAGCCGATCCGTATTGTAGTGCTTTTCCAGGTTGACGATCTTTTTCGTCCCGGCGATGAGATCGATGGGAACGTCGTCGTAGCAGCCGTTGCGAACGCTCACGAGCCGACCGGATGTCCCCTTGAGAATGAGATCGAGGGCCAGGTTTCCAAATGCCATGGGAACGATGGAATCCATGGCGTCTGGATCTCCGCACCGAACAAGGTATCCGAGCCGTTGATTCACCACGTTAACTCGCCGACCATCGTTGAATCGAGGCGACATTTCTTTGATGGCGGCCGATACCTTGTCTCCGATGCCACCGAGCTTGCGGTGACCGTATTGGTCCGCAGCGCCCTGTTCAAACGACATGGATTCATCCCGGGCGAGCCTTGCGCCTTCGGAGATGAGGGCGACCGAATATCGACTTGGGTTCCGCTTTCTGTCGTACACCATCAACTCGACGAACTTCTCCAAGTCAAAGGGATGTTCGGGGATAAGGCATCTGTCGGCGGCTCCTGCCATGGTCGGTAGGAGAGCGGTGAATCCGGCGTATCTCCCGAAGACCTCAATAATAAGGAAGCGTTCGTGGGATCCGGCGGAGGTCCGAAGCTTGTGGGTCAGCTCAATGGTGCGGGTGACGCAGGTGCTGAATCCGATGCAGTAATCGGTGCCAGGGACGTCGTTATCCATGGTCTTGGGGATGGCGATGACCTTCACGCCTTCGCTGTGAAGGCGTTCGGCGTAGCTCAGGGTGTCGTCTCCGCCGATCGGAACGAGGTAGTCGATCCCCAGAATTGAGAGATTCTTCATTACGTGAGGAGTGAGATCGTTGATCTCGTCGGTGTACTTGTCTCGAAGATGGGCCGGAACGAGAGTCTTGGGGAGATGGCTTGGTCTTGTGCGTGAGCTGTGGAGGAAGGTTCCTCCGGTGCGTCCGATCTTGCTCACGACTTCTTCGGTGAGTTCCTGGTAGTTCGGGCTGTTGTCCGCGTCTTTGTCCGGGATGAGATCGACCAACCCGCCCCAGCCCCTCCGGATCCCGATGACGCGTAGTCCTTCTCGATTGGCTGCCTGGGTGAGGGCCCGGTTGGCCGGGTTCAAGCCAGGGACGTCTCCGACT
>JAJDCM010000025.1 GCA_029260825.1 Planctomycetota bacterium
CTGATTCTCTTCCTCGGGGGAGTAGAAATTGAGAGTGCTCCGCCCGGTTTCAGCAACGGTTTGGCATCCGGCGAGAGCGGAGGTGAGTAGCACGACGAGAAGGACGGCAAATCGCATGAATCTTGGCTCCTGGTTTAGGGACGTACAGCCCGCACGACAAGTTTACGTTCTTGGCAGCATTTTAGGACCCTGTCTTTCCCTGAACTTGTTTCCATTGCCTTGAGCGTTACGGGAGCGTGACATTCTCCGTTTTGGAACGGGAGGTATCGACTCCGAAATAGGTAGTTCTAGGCCTGTTGTGATTGTAAGTTGCTTTGTATTAATGCTTTGTGTTGAATTTCGAAGGCGTGCCTAATTTTGCTTTTCTCGGCACAGGGTTTGTTCCAGTCGGAGTGGGACTTTCGGAGGTTCAAAGCTGCTCATTTGGGGCCATCGGCTCCTGGCTAGAATCGGGATTCATCCATCCGTCCTCGGGTTTTGAACGGTGTATGATGATCCTCGTGCTCCCTGACTGTTCCGTTCGTTCGTAAGAGTAAAGGAACGGTTCGAGGAGCTAGTCGGGTGAATCATCACGAGAAGGGAAAAGAAGGAGCCATCAGAATATGGGATTGCGCACACGTCGATCGATTGTGAGTGTCCTTGGAGTCACTGCCTTTGTTTTTGCCCTGACGCTCTCCGGCTGTGGCGGAGGGGGCGAAAAGAACGAGGTCGTGCTGTACTGCAGTCTGGATCAGGTCTTCTCGGAAACGCTGATCAAGGAATTTGAGAAGCAAACCGGAATCACGGTCAAAGCCCAATATGATCAGGAAGCCACAAAAACCACCGGCCTCGTCAACCGGCTCATCGGCGAGAAAGACAATCCTCGCTGCGATGTGTACTGGAACAACGAGATCGTCCTCACGGTGCTTTTGAAAAACAAGGGACTCCTGACTCCCTACGTTTCTTCGAATGCTGCAACCATCCCGGCGACCTTCAAGGATCAAGATGGATATTGGACCGGGCTGGCTGCCAGAAGCCGGGTGCTCATCTACAACACGAACAAGATCAAGAAAGAAGATCTTCCGACCTCGATTCTGGATCTTACCGACCCGAAGTGGAAGGATCGATTTACCATTGCCCGTCCACTTGCAGGGACGACTCGAACCCACGCTGCTGTCCTGTTCGAGAAGCTCGGTAAAGAAAAAGCGGAGGACTACTTCAGGAAACTTCAGGCGAGTGTTGGCCGGGGCGTGGACGGCAACGCCCGTGTCATGCGGATGGTAGCCAACGGCGACTATGAATTCGGCCTCACCGATACGGATGATGCAAATATCGCCAGGTTGAACGGCGACCCGGTGGATATCACGTTCCTCGACTCGGCGCCCGACCAGATGGGAACCCTTGTCATTCCCAACTCGGTCATGATGATCAAGGGTGGCCCGAACTCTGAAAACGCAAAGAAGCTCATCGACTACATCTTGAGCAATGAAGTGGAAGAAAAGCTTGCCAGAGGGAAGTCGGTGCAGATTCCTCTTCACGAAGGGATCGTGGCTCCGGATGAGGTTGTGACCCTGGACGAGATTCATGCCATGGACATCGATTTCGAGAGGGTTGCGGAAGTCATCGAGCCGGCAACGGAATTTCTGAGGGATCTTTTCCTGAAGTAGGGATCCGTTTGCTGCGGAGGAGAAGCTTGAAAGTCATGGATGGGTGTCAGTCATGAGTCGACGAAGCAAGAGCGTTGTCATCTCGGGAAGCGTGGCAATGGGGGCGTTCTTCCTCATTTGCCTTCTTCCCGTGGCATACATGTTCTTTGCGACGTTCGAAAGCGACTCGGAAATTGGTTTTGACGCCTACAAGAAAGTGCTCTTCCAGGCTCGCCAGTGGACCCTTCTCTGGCAAACTGCGGTGGTCGCTCTTTCGGCGGTCGCCCTGTCCTTATTGTTCGGTGTTCCTTTTGCCTACCTCACGGTAAAGAGTGATCTACCGCTGCGCCGGTTTTTCGGATCGATCTACTTCATACCGCTGATCGTTCCTCCTTATATGATCGTCTTTTCCTGGGATCGAATCCTCAGCGAAAGATTCCCCCTTGGCCCATGGCTCAAAGAGATGTTCGAGTTGAAGGGGGCTCTCATCGGAGCGTTTCCCCTGACTGCAGCGTCGATCTTCCTGTTCCTCTCGTATTTTCCCCTGGTGATCTTGCTGACGAGGTCGGCTCTTTCGACCCAGGATCCTTCCTTTGAAGAGGCCGGCGTGTTTTCGGTGAGTGAGAAGAGATTGCGCCGGGGCGTAACCTTGCGCCTTGCGCTTCCCGGGATCGTCACGGGAGCCACGTTCGTTTTTATCTTCGCCCTCTCGAACTATGGCGTTCCGAACATGGTGCAGGCGAACGTCTACGCCCTTGAGGTCTTCTATCAGTTCAAGACCGCCTACGATCAAGATGCCGCGACTGCGTCCGCCGTTCCTCTGGTTCTGCTGGCGTTGATTCCCATTTTGTTTCAGAGGATCCTCGAGGGGGGAAGGCGTTATTCCTCGCCGCGCATCACCAATCGAGAGCCGCGGATTGTTCCTCTCGGAAGATGGAGGATTCCGGCTCTTCTCTTCGTCACGGTCTTCCTGATCGTCACGGTTGGCATCCCCATCGGAATGTTGCTGTGGCTCGCCGGGGGCATCTCGAGCTACCGTGGCGCTCTCGATGTAGAGGGCCTCGGGGCTCTCCCCGATCTCCTGTCGAGCCTCAAGTATGCTGCGGCGGCAGCCACCGTTGCCGTCATCATCGGGGCCTTCATGGGTATTCTTGCTGCGAGGTCAAGGAAGCTTGTCTCGGGTTCGATTGACTTTCTTTCCATGCTTCCTTTTGCGTTTCCTGCCGGGGTTGTGGGCATCGGTCTCATTCGCTTGTGGAACCGACCGGGGATCTTCGATGTGGTTTACACCTCGTCTGCGATCCTGATCATCGGGTTCCTTTGTCGATTTGCACCCTTTGCATTTCGCGCGGTGGGAGCCGGTTTGAAGCGTGTGGATCCAGCGTTCGAAGAAGCCGCTGAAGTGGCGGGAGTCGGAGCGTTTCGTCGGCTTTTCGGGGTTTCGTTCCGGATGGCGCTTTCAGGTATGAGCTGTGCCTGGATCATTGTTTTCATCCTGGGTTTGGGAGAGCTTGGGATGTCTCGTCTGGTGTCTCCGCCAGGAATTCAAACCATGCCCCTTCGAATTTTCAGCTTGATTCACTGGCAATACGACAATTACGTGGCCGCCCTGTGCTTGTTGCTCGTTGGTGCCGCCTTGCTACCCTTGGTTCTCTTCTACCTTGCTACGGGTAAGAAGCTGGAGATTCGTTGATGGCCCGCCTCGAGCTTTCCCAGGTAAAAAGAAAGATCTCTCCCCGGTTCATGGTGGAGGATGTGTCGTTTGTCGTCGATGCCGGAGCGCTCACGGTTTTGCTGGGCCCATCCGGATGCGGGAAGAGCTCGACCCTTCGGATGATTGCCGGCCTCGACAAGATCGACGCGGGTAAGATCCAGATGGGGGAGCGAACCGTTTCTGCCGAGGGAATCCATGTCTCGCCGGGAGAGCGCAATGTCAGCATGGTTTTTCAGAATCTGGCTCTCTGGCCTCACATGCGAGCGGTGAAGCAGCTTCGGTTCGTTTTGAAGGGGGCAGGCCTTGCCAGGAAAGATCGAGAGACGCGGATTGCCCGGTATCTCGACATGGTTGGTCTTTCGGATCGACGACGAAGCTATCCCCACCAGCTTTCCGGCGGTGAGCTTCAGCGCCTGGCTCTCGCTCGAGCGCTGGTGGTTGAGCCATCCTTGGTGCTGCTGGATGAACCTCTTTCCGCCGCCGATCGCTCTCTTCGCGGACGGTTGCAAAAGGAAATACGCAGCATTCAGAAGCAGCTGGAAATTCCCATGGTCTATGTGACCCACGATCAGGAAGAGGCTCTTGCCCTCGCGGATCGGATTGTCGTGATGCAAGGGGGAAGAGTCGAGCAGATCGGGACACCTCGGGATGTTTACGAGCGGCCGAAAAACAGGTTTGTAGCAACCTTTCTGGGAAGCAACAATGTCCTTCAAGGGACGAAGCGAGAAGGTGATTTTTTTGATACCGTCCTGGGCCCCGTGGTCTGTCCCGCGGGCGACAATGGTCTGACCTCCGGTCTGCTATCTCTTCGACCCGAAGCACTTTCGGTCCACGAAGATGGGGTCGAGTGTGTGGTTGAAGCTTCCACCTACCAAGGAGGACGGTGGCTTACCACCGTTTCTCGTGAGGGGCAGTACTTCATGGTTTTCTCTGCCGTTGCACCGGATGCAGGATCTCGAATCCGGCTTCAGGCAGTGGGAGAGGGTTTCTTGCTGCAAGGCGATGAAGACGGGCCAGGAACCTAAAAGGAGCGGAGATAGAGATGCCGACGCCGGTGCGCCTGATCCTACTCGTGATTGTTCTTCTCGGGGTAGGATGGTTTATCTTTGAAGTGACAAGTGGCGATGTGCCGGATGTACCTGACGTCGATCCGGCTGCGCTGGTTGGGGGAGGAGCGGTGGCTTCCGGGCCGCGGGTCTTTACCTCGTCGAGCCAGTGTGCCGAATGTCACGCGGAGATCTATGACGAATGGAAGAGCTCCTATCATGGCCAGGCCTGGACGGATGAGGAGTATCAGCTACTACGAACCCAGGAGAATAGCCAGGATTGCATTCCCTGTCATGCTCCCAAGCCCGCTTTCGAAACCGGTATCGGCAACCGATTCCTGGCTCGTTACGATCGGCGGGGAGAAGGGGTCGACTGCTTTACCTGCCACAAGACGGACAAGGGAATGATCGGCCCGATTCCCGATCCTGACCCTGCCCCCTGCAACCCCGTATTTGACCTGAATATTCGCAAGATGGATCTTTGTTATCCGTGTCACAATCAACATGACACACACATCGAGTGGGAAGCTTCATCCTTCTTCAAGGATGGAAAAGACTGCAACAGCTGCCACATGCCTGCGGTTGAACGTCCGGTTGCCACGGGCGGGAAAGTGCGTCTTGGAAGTAGCCATAGTTTCCGAGGCGGACACGATCATGACTACATCCGATCCAATGTCGATCTGGAAGTAACTCTCCTCGGCGATGCCGAAATGCCTGCCGTCTTTCAGGGGCCCTACGGTGTTGATCTGGTCGATCCCCATCTCCTTGGAGCAAAAAGAGACGAGGATGACGACCAGGAGCCCCCGGCTGTTCCTTCGGGGGCGCCCAAGCTGGTCGTCAGGGTTCGGAATCATGGGGTCGGGCATAACTTTCCCACGGATTCTCGAAACAACACGGTGGATTTGAAAGTGGTCGTTCTCAACCAGGAAGGCCAGGAAGTGGAGCGGATTCACGTTGACCGGTTCAGGAATCCTTATCGGGATGAGTACAAGAAGAACAAGGTCAACACCCAGCTTCCATCCGGTGCCGATCGATTCTATGTGGTTCAGCTACCGATCAAAAGTGGCTCGTTTCAGGGCCATTTGATTTACAAGAGTGGACCTTTTCTCCAAGATGATGACGAAAACTCGTTCGTCTTGATCAACCGAGAGGGGGAATTCTAGGTGAGCAGATCGAAGTGGCCCAACCTCGCCAGGGTGGCCGTCCTGGGAGTTGTCCTGCTGGCGACAGGTTGTGGTGAAGAGGCGGGTGACGGAAAAGAAATCTCGGGTTCAACCAATCCGGTGACGACCGAGGGGCTTCCCGCACCGACGTATCCCGACCTTCCAAAAAGAGCCTCCTATCTCAAAGAGCGTCTTGCCGAGCTTGGCGCTCTCGTCAAGGTGGAAGAGACTCCAAAAGTTCCAGAGCTTGTTCCGGAAGAGATCGAGGAGCTTGTCGGAGAGCTCGGAAAAACCGACCCCATCGACCGAATGAATGGGGCAGATGAGCTGCTCTCCCATCGGGAGATCGCACTCCCTGTGTTGCTCGACCGGGTGATGGATAATAATCGTTATGATTTTGAGCGATCAGCGATGGTCGACACGATCGGGCGGATGGGATCCAGAGCGGCGGCGGGCACTCTCTTGAAGCTGGTTGCCGACGATGAGTCTCCGACGGTTCGCTCGTTTGCTGCTCTTGCGCTGGCGGAGATCGGAGATGATGGGGTTGTTCCCGATCTTGTGTTGCGTTTCAAATACGAAGAGGACGGGTTCGTCATCAACGCCCTGTCGACCGCACTCCATCGGTTGGGCATTGCTTGCGGTGTTGAAAAGTTGATTTCCTACCTGGATGGGAGAATCCGGGTGAGGCAAGAGGCTGCGGGAACTCTTCATGAGATGCTCGGGGAAGACTTCAAATACGACGCCTGGGCAGCAGCTGGTGAGCGGACGGAGGCGGCAAAGAGGATGCGGCGATGGTGGTGGCAGCACGGCCAGGAGTTGCTCCTTCGACTGAACTCCGGGCGAGAAGTAGGACCGGGGTTCGAGAAGAGAATCATCGAGACGATCTTTGAGCTCAGTCAATACCAGATGAGAAATGTTGATGACGCCCGGTTTATTCTTGAGGGGCTTGGCCCCATTGCCGTCCCTTTTCTTTGCCGGGGAGTGACGGATGAGAGTCAGTACGTACGAGCCCATAGTGTGGAGGTATTCGTCAGGATGGGACGATCTGGCGAATCCGGAAGCGAAGTTCTCCGGTCCTCCGTTGGTGATCCCTTGATTCGAGCGGATATCCTTCGTGCGCTGGGAGTGGCACGGGATCAAGAGAGCTACTCTCTCTTGCTTTCTGCGGTTGGCGATCCTCTGATCGATGTTCGTATCTGTGCGGTGGATTCTCTCGGGCAACTCGGAAATAAGGATGCGCTTTCTACCTTGCAAGCCCTTTCCTCGAATCCGGGTGATTCGGATGAGCTGCGGGTTGCTCTTTCATTTTCCCTGGCGCTTCTCGGGGATCGATCCGACCTGATGACCGTTGTTTCCCTTCTGGACAGCAAGGCTCCGATTGATGTCTGGGATCTTGCCGAGCGGATCGATCGTCTCATGCGTTTGGGGGCCGGCGTCAAGGGCGAAGTCGACGGGTCTTATCCGTTCGATGGACCTCCGGCCGAAAAGGTGAAGTTCTTTCGAGCGGATCTCGGAGTCTAATGGAAACGACTTATCTTGGACGGACCGGCCTCAAAGTCAGTCGGCTTTGCCTGGGCACGATGAATTTTGGCCCTTACGCGTCGGAAGCCGAGAGCTTCGAGATCATGGACCGAGCTCTTGAGCTTGGAATCAACTTCTTCGACACGGCCAACGTGTACGGAAAGAAGCTGGGTGAAGGAGTCACCGAGAAAATCCTCGGTCGCTGGTTTGAGCAGGGCTCCGGCCGACGCGAGAAAGTGATCCTGGCTACCAAGGTTTACGGGGCGATGGGGGAGTGGCCAAACCAATCCAAGCTATCCGCCTACCACATCCAAAAAGCTTGTGAAGAGAGTCTCCGTCGCTTGAAGACGGATCATATCGAGCTCTATCAGATGCACCACATCGACCCGAACACGCCCTGGGACGAAGTCTGGCAGGCGATGGAGCTGCTCGTTCGGCAGGGGAAGGTCACTTATGTCGGGAGCAGTAATTTTGCCGCCTGGAATCTTGCTGAGGCCTGTCTCACCGCCGAGCGAAGAAACTTCCTGGGATTGGTTTCAGAACAGAGCGTCTACAGCCTGAGAAACCGGGCGATCGAGCTCGAAGTGATTCCGGCAGCCCGACGCTTCGGTCTGGCTCTCCTCCCCTGGAGTCCCCTGGCGGGCGGGATGCTCTGTGGAGTTCTGGAGAAAAAGAAGGATGGCAGACGAACTCGGAAGGAACTCCTTGTGGCTGCCGAGAAGCTGAGGCCAAGTCTTATGGCGTATGAAGAGCTTTGTCGGGAAATCGGGCATGATCCGGCGGACGTTGCCCTTGCTTGGTTGCTGAAGAATCCGGACGTCTGTTCACCCATCGTTGGCCCTCGGACGCTGGATCAGCTCCAGCAGAACGTAAAGGCCGTTGACGTCGAGCTGAATCGAGAAGTTTTGACAAGGCTCGACGAAATCTGGCCGGGCCCGGGAGGCGAAGCGCCCAAGGCGTACGCCTGGTAGAGATGGGTGTGGCTCAGGCCTATTTCCTGGCAGAATTTGGAAGATTTGCCGGAAACACGAGGGTTTGCCTGCGTATGTCTCCTGGTTGGTCCCCGAGTTCACAAGTCTGTTAGGAGCTGGAGATGAGTCGCCTCCTTTTTTCCCTCGTTGCTTTGTCCGTCGTCTTTGCGCTCGGGCCAGTTGCTCATGCCTCGGATTCTAGAGCCAAGGAGCTGGAGGCTCGTGGCAAGGCCATTGAAGAAGAGAAGGCCCGCCTGCTCGCATCGGTGGAAGAAGCGGGAGGCATGCCAGCCATCCAGAGTGGACTCACGGAGTTCCGCGAGGCCGTCCTCGCGGAGATGACCCGGCAAAGCGAAAACGGGGTTCGTACTTTCAAGGTGGGAAAGAACGACTTCAACAAGGCGATCACCCTTTCCGCTCTGAAGGATAACTGGTCTCGAAAGTATTTTGAAGCGGGCGGTTTCTTCGATCCGGTAAAGGTGATTATTGATTTTGATCGAAAGCTCAAACCTCTTGGCATCGACTTGATCGTGATTCCGGTGCCGAGCAAGATCGAGGTCTATGCCCGGGAGTTCGCGTCGGATCCGACAGCGACCCTGCCGGTTGCTCTGGGTCGCATCAAGCAGATGCTTGAGCTTCTTGACGCGGACATCGAAGTGGTCGATGTATTGCCGACCCTGATGGGACTCATGACCGAAGATGATGACATTCCGCTTTATGAAACGACCGGTCATCACATCTCCGGCCTCGGAGTGAAGCATTGTGGCGATCTCGTTGCCCAGCGGCTTGAGCGCTACTCCTTCGAAGCTCGTGACAAGAGCCTTTTTT
>JAJDCM010000241.1 GCA_029260825.1 Planctomycetota bacterium
AGAACCGACACTTCATCTCCACACGACCTGAAAGACGGCAGGCAACCTTCGAACCACGCCATCAAGCAAAGAAGGGTTTCTTTTCCTCCGCGTGGGATGCTAGCAGGGAGCACGGCTCAAACCGGGTTCCGTGAGAGGTCGCATAGCTCTTCATCTTGTCGACGAGAGTACCGATCCCCTCCTCTTGCGCGTAGCGCAAAAGCCCACCACGAAACGGCGGAAAGCCGGTCCCCATGATCATCGAGAGATCGAGCTGGGCCGGCTCGTAGACGACCTTGTCTTCCAGGCTCCGAGCCGCCTCGTTGAGGAGTGCCAGGATCAGTCGGTCACGAATCTCGTCATCTCCGGGGCTCTTTTCGGGATCCGATTCAAAAAGCTCGCTCACAATCGATACAAGCTCTGCATCCGGTTCTTCCCTGACCTTCTTCCCCTTGCCCTTGTAGACATAGAAACCTCGCTTTGTCTTCCGGCCAAGGCGGTCCCGGGACACCAGCCAGTCAATCATCTTTTGGAAACGGTTCGCGCCCTTCTCCCCGTCGAGCACCGAGGCCACGTGCTTGGCCACGTCGAGCCCGACCTCGTCCAGGAGCCGGAGTGGTCCCATGGGCATGCCAAATTTCTTCATCAGCTGATCCACGGTAGCAATGCTCGCACCCTCGCAGACCAGCATCACGGCCTCCGAAAGATAGGGTGAAAGAATGCGATTGACCAGAAATCCGGGTTGATCCCCAACAGGAATGGCCACCTTGCCAAGCCTCCTGGCCAGATCGAGGACTCGATCTGCGGCATTCCCGAACGTAAGATTCGTGATCTCTTCACGGCCCGCTTCCATCACCTCGACCAGGGGCATTCGATCGACCGGATTGAAAAAGTGCATCCCCACCACGGTGATATGCGGAGCTACACCTTCGGCAATTTGCGCAAGCGGAATGGAAGAAGTGTTGGTGGCAAAGACCCGCGGCTGTGAAGATTGAGACGCAAGATCCGCCAGGATCTTCTTCTTGATACCGAGGTCCTCAACTGCTGCCTCGATGACGAAATCAATACCGGCAAGATCCGAAAGATCTGTGCTGGGTGCTATGCGCGCCATGGCTCTCTCGGCTTCCGTTTCCGTCATACTCTTTCGCTTCACCCGCTTGGAGAGCTCGGCGGAAATCCGCCCAAGGCCGGTTGCAAGAGCGGGGGCGGCGACGTCAATCAGACGCACCGTATAGCCTTTGCGAACGAGGAGGGACGCGATTCCCGCTCCCATGACACCCGCTCCAATCACTCCGACCCGATCAAGATTTGCGGCAGCATCTTTGGTGCCGACCTTCTTGGCCGCTTCATTCTGAAAGAACAGGCCAATGAGGTTCTTCGAGATCGGCGTGGTGACAAGCCGACCCAGAGCGGCAGCTTCAAGAGCCAGGCCCTTTTCCCGGGATGCTCCCAGGAGTTTTGGCATGACATCGAGAATCTCCAGCGGAGCCGGATAATGGCCGCCTGATTTCGCCAGTACTCGCTTTCGAGCGGTGGAAAAGACGAGGGAACGCCCCATGGGTGTGTTTTCAAGAAAGCGAGAAAAGCCCTTGGGTGGATTGCGCCTGCCGGACCTTGGAAGCCCCTGCGCCCCCGCGATCGCAGCCCTGGCCATCTCCAGCGCTGCATACATGAGTCCTCTTTCAGGAACGACTCGATCAACGAGGCCGATGCGGGCGGCCTTCTTGGCGGGAGTTCCCCTTCCGCTGAGAATCAAATCAAGGGCGGCGGGGACGCCGATGAGCCGAGGGAGACGATAGGTCCCGCCAAAACCGGGGAGTATGCCCAGGTTGACTTCGGGAAGACCCATCTTGAACTTGCTTCCGTCACCAGCGATGCGATAGCGGCAGCAGAGGGTCAATTCCGTACCTCCGCCGAGACACACGCCCTGAATGGCGGCGACGGTCGGAATGGAAAGATCCTCGATCTTGTTCAGGATTGCTTGCCCCTGGGCAGCCTTGGTTCGCCCTACTTCCGGGTCGGTGATGGAAGAGATATCCGTAATTTCCGCACCGGCGATGAAGCAGCCTGGCTTCCGGCTGGCAAAGATAAGAGCCTTTACCTCGGAGTTCGTCGCCATCGTATCGAGGGCGTCTGAAAGCTCCATCATCGTCGAATACGACAACGTATTGACGGATTTCTCAGGTCGGTCAAACCAAACAACTGCGATGCCGTCCTCTCGCACTTCTACATCAAGAGTTGAATCTTCGGATTTTGGCGGCATCTTGATTGACGCTTCCAGGTTCATCGGGTCTTTCCCTTCTTGTGGATTCTCAGTATCCGGGGCGGTCGTGTTCATCGCTCCACCACCAGTGCCTGCCCCTGACCTCCGCCGACACACAATGTGGCCAGACCAATATTGACATCACGGCGTTGCATTTCCAGAAGGAGGGTGTGGATGATTCTCGCCCCGCTTGCTCCAACCGGATGGCCAAGGGCAATCGCTCCCCCGTTCACGTTGACTCGATCAAAGTCGAGATCACCGACGGCGTCCGGGAGGCCTGCGAAGTCCTGACAAAAACTCCTCGAGGACATGGCTCGTTGAACGGCCAAAACCTGTGCGGCAAATGCTTCATTGATTTCGAAGAGGTCGATATCCGAAAATTTGATCCCGGTCTTTTCCAGAACTGCTGCTGTTGCAAATACAGGCCCGAGCCCCATGCGAGAAGGGTCGAGCCCAACTGCGGCGTGCCCGCGAATCTTGCCAAGGATGGGGTAGCCTTTTTCCTTTGCCTGCTCCTCGCCCATGACGAGAAGGGTCGCGGCTCCATCCGAAATCTGGGACGAGTTTCCCGCGGTCACGGTTCCGTCCCGTCGATCGAAGACGGTCTTGAGTCTGGCCAGGCGTTCCAGGGTGCTATCGGTGCGTGGACCGTCATCCTGGTCAAGGTAGCATTGATAATCGGGAGGAGAAAACACGGGAGCAATCTCTTCCTTTTGTTTCTCGACGGCGGCGATGGCTCGTTGGTGGCTTTGCGCCGCGAACTCGTCCTGCTCGGCCCGAGAGATCCCAAATTCCTTGGCAAGCTTCTCGGCGGTTTGGCCCATGGACAGGCCACACGAGGGATCGATCAAGCCCTTGAGGAGGCCCGGCTCCGGCTTCAGAAGCGATGGCCGAAACCGTTTGAGGAGGCCGATCCGTTCGGACATGCTTCGAGCACGACCCAGCCTGGTGAACCACTCCTGGGCCCGGTCGGAGAAGAGAAAGGGAACCCGGCTCATGGATTCGACACCGCCGGCAAGGACGCATTTGGATTGCCCTGCCTTGATCCGGTCGGAGGCCAGAGCGACTGCTTCCATGGCTGATGCGCAGTTTCGGTGCACCGTCATGGCCGGCACTGAATCCGGAATACCGATATCCGTCGCCACCACGCGAGTGATGTTCGGGGCGTCGGCAGGGCCAGCTACGTTTCCCAGAATCACCTCGTCCACTTCGTTTCCGGGGACGTTGGCCTGCAGAAGAGTCTCGAGCATGGCTCGGCGAGCTAAGTAGCGCGCAGGAACTCTCTTGAACTTGCCCCAGGCCTTGGCGAATGGGGTCCGGCATCCTGCCACGATCACGGGATTTCCGCCTTGAGAAGTGGAGACGGTCGGTCTCTGGCTTCCGTTCTTGGACTTGTTTGATTTCGTCATGATCTTCGCCCTATCGACATCAGGGGGCAACGGAGGAAAGTTTCTTTTCAAAGCCCTCTCGCAACACTTTGGAGCGAGGGGGGAGCATCGACAATCAGTCTACAATGAGATGACCTTTTCGTCTTTCTCGTGAAGAGGTGCTCAACTCGAAGACGGGTCCTGACGATAGGTTTGCTATAATGGAAAGCGAGACCCGCAGATGGGAAAGGAATGAGGTGGCGCCATGAAACACCCTGGCTTGACCTCCAAATGGGACAGCCTTTCTCGAAACGAGATTCGCTGGCTTCAGGGAAAGAAGCTCTCCCGATTCATCCAGGAACAAGTGTACCCCTTTAGCTCTTTCTATCGAGAGCATTTTGACAAGGCAGGGGTTTCTCCCTCCTCGATCAAAACCCTTGACGACTTACGTCGGCTTCCCTTCATCTCGAAGGTGGACTGTTGTGCGTCGAAGGAAGATCCAGCTCGATCCAAGAAGCTGGTTCTGGCCCCCACCGCAGATTCAATCCGCAAGAACTTCTCGCCTCTGCGACTGGCGAAAATGGCGGTGATGAAGGCGATCCGGGGCGAAGAATGGATCAAGAAGGATCTGGGGCGCGAGTATCGTCCATCCATGTTGATCTTCACCACGGGGCGAACCTCCGATCCCGTACCGTTCGCCTTGACCCTCTACGATCTTGAGATCATGAAGGAAGTGGGATCTCGGATTCTGTCGGTGATCGGGGCTGACCCGGCGACCGACCGATGCGTCAGCGTTTTTCCCTATGCGCCCCACCTTGCGTTCTGGCAGGTTTTCTATTGCGGAATGACGGATGGGTTGATGAGCCTCCTCACTGGCGGTGGACGGGTCATGAGCACAGACCGGATTCTCGGGTCGATCGAAAAGCTCAAGCCAACCCTGATATCCGGAATCCCCGGCTACGTCTATCATCTGCTCCGGAACGGTGCAGAGCAGGGTCGGGATTTCAGTTCGATCCGCTTGATCCTGCTGGGAGGTGACCGTGTCACGGATCATCAGAGACGACGCATAACCGAAATTCTTGAGCAGCAGGGGTCAAAAGATCCCCAGGTTCTGAGTGTGTATGGGTTCACGGAGGCAAGACAATGCTTTGCCGAGTGCCCCGCGAAGGAGAGTACCGGGTTCCATACTTACCCCGACCTTTCCATCTTCGAGACGATTGATCCCGAAACGGGTGAACCGGTAGCGGATGGGGAGCCCGGCGAGCTGGTGTACACAGGAATCGACGGGCGAGGAACAATTGCCATTCGCTACCGCACCGGCGACATTGCGGAAGGAGGGCTGACCTATGACCCTTGCCCTCACTGTGGACGAAACACTCCTCGCATCATGGGGCCCATGAGTCGGGTATCCAATCAGGTTGGCTACCAACTTTCCAAGATCAAGGGAACGCTGGTCAACCTGGACCACATCTCTCAGATCGTGGGAGATCAGAGGGGCGTAGAGGAGTGGCAGCTGGTCATTGGTAAGAAGAACGACGATCCCATGGAAGTGGACGAGCTGACTCTTTATCTAGCTGCCGAGGAGAGGGCGAACGAATCAACGATCCGGCAGCAGATTCAGCAGAGGCTTCGGGCCGAGACGGAGGTCGGGTTGAATGGGGTCCATTTCCTTCCCCTTCCGGACATGCTAGATCGAATCGGGATGGAAACGGAGCTGAAAGAGAACCGGGTTGTGGATCGTCGAAAAGAGATCGAGGGGCGAATTCAGAAAGAGACTCAATCTCAATCGAAGAACTGAAGGGCGGGACGAAGTTGTTCCCCGTCATTGACAAGGAGTCTGCCCGGATCCTTTGTTCCAGAAGCTGAACCAGAAGGCCTTGATCGACCCGGGCCGCCGATCCCTTCGCACCCTCAAGAACGCCGAGCAGTTCCGTGGTATTACCCGGCCAGGAGTATCTACGGAGTCCGGCTGCGGCTTCTTTGGTCAGCTTGCAAAGCCTGCGCTGCGAGGATCGAGCGTTTCCTTCAAGCGTATTGATCAGAGATTCGGCGATGGCTAGAAGATCTTCTTGTCGGTCACGTAGACGAGGAAGAAGTATCAATTTATATCCACACGAGACGAGAGCGCTCCTCAGAAGCGGGTAGTTCTTCTTGGAGTAGTCGCCAACGAGGATGGTGCTTCTTGTCGGCCTGAGACGACCTGAGGCAACCTGGAGAAGGACCTCGGTCTCGGCGGAGGCAACCGTTCGTTCCTCGGTTTCGTCAGAATATCCGACACCCCGGAGGCTGGACGATGTGATCGGGGTTCTTGTGACACGAACTCGGGACTGCGGGCTATTCCATCGATGAATCGCAATTGCCAGCGAGATAGTAAAGGCACCACGTGCTCCAAGAACGGCCACCGGGTTGTCCCCTGCCGCAGCAACGAGGGCGTCACGACGCAACCGCCGAGCATGATCACTACATCCAATGAGTTCTTCCATTTGTTCCCTCCAAAGAGTCCCGTCAACTGTTAGTCCCCGATCCGCCGAAACGGTGCATTTTTTTTCCAAGTTGAAAGAGCGGAAAGAAATGAAGTGCAACGAAGAGTTCCGGAGGGCCCGTGGGAAAATGAGCTGTCGAGCGGGGGCTCGAGGGCAGCTGGATCTTGATTTGACTCAGAAGCCCAGTAACTCCCGGCAGAAGAGCTTTTCTTGCTCGAGGTACAAGGACTTTGAAACGGGGTTCGAGGAGTCGATCAAACGGGATAGAATTTCTGTCGTCTCGCCGACAAGATTCTCCTCCCTTACGAAACTCAGCAGGATCATGTCTCGAGCAAGTGCATCTCCCAGCCACTCAGCCAGAGACTCTCTCACAAATCTCAACCGAGCCCTTTCTTCGTCACTCAATACGTAGAAACTCACCTCACCGAAGCTAGCTCGCCCATCAAGACTCCTCACGAACCACTCATATCGCCTACCCGGAAGTAATGCCCTTTCTCCTTCGGGATAGGAAAAACAAACTCTCCCATCCTCCCCTCTCCTCATGCCGTTCTTCCCCACCTCCATTCGAAACCACGCCTCTCCGCCTCCCTCAACGACAATCAAGAAATCCTCGACCCCATCCGCAACTTCCCCCCTCCAAACAAAATCAGGACGATACTCTGCGACCTCACCCGCCGGATACAACACCAGAAACTCCCCCCCCATCACCCGTGGATCCTGCCGAGGATGTCGACCCCGAATCTCCAAAACTCGCTCCTCGCGATCCTCCTGAGCCGCTCGAAAAGCATCGACAACCGACATCAGTTCTTCAGGGACATCTTCGACCTTCCCCAGTTCACCAACCCCCTTGCCCCGTCTCAGCCCATCCTCACACAACAAGAGCAATCGCCCTCCCGCCCCGAACTGAAGGCGGGTGCCCGCCAAAAGAGACTCTCCGAGCTCAAGTAAACGGTAACCATCACCCTGTTCTCCCAGATCCTCCACCCCCTGCGCCATCAACACCACACCCGCTCGCGCAACCTCCACCGAACGATCCGCGACCAAGAAAAACGCCGCTCCCCCTCCCAAGAGAAGAACCGCCGCGACTGCAACAAGTCTCCAACGCCCCTGCGACCTCCTACTTTCTCCGAACTCCGGCCGATCCAGAAGCTGACGATTCTCTTTCAAACCTCGACCCAATCGGGCCACACCCTCCCGACACTCCACGCACTCGTCAAGATGAACTCGAACAAGCCTGGACTCAAGTCGCGTCAACTCCTCCGACACAAACGCCGCCATCGTTTCCGCATCAGGACAAGCTCTTTGCCTGGAACCATTCATTGTGGTTCCCCTCCCACAATGCTTTCCAGATCGACCTTACGGGCCAGCGATCGAATCAACGTCTCCCCCCCATCGCCAAAGCTCTCGAAACCAAGGTCCCGATTGGAAAGATCGCGCAAACCTTCAAGCACCTTCGTGTGGATCCGTCGAAGCCTTCGACTGATCGTAGCTCGATGAACTCCAAGCTCCCTCCCGATATCCTCCACCGACCGATTCCGCCAGTAATGCTGCTCCAGAAGCCAGCGCTCCGTTCCTGTGAGCTTCTTGATGCACGGAGGAAGTGCCCCGGCAAGATCCGCAAGCCAAAGCCTCCTCTCCATTTCCACCGACGGCTCGGAACGCTCACGAATCATCGTCGATGTGCCCAGAAGATCTAGCGACGAGGCATCATTGACTTTCATCTCGCCGATCGGCTCCGGCTCCCGACTCGCCAGTTCATAGTAATCACCCACCCGAAAGAACAACACACTTCGAAGCCACGTCTGAAGTGCAGAACGAGCACCGTAGGAAGCAAGGGCGTTCTTCAAGGAACGCCGACTTCGGGGAAGATATAAATCGCTATAAAACGACGCCAGGACTTCATCCGCTTCGTAGCCGCTCCTCGTCAAGATCCGCGAAGAGCGCTCGAGAAATCGGCCATAATGGCGGTGAAAAACATGCCACGCCTCCTCGATACCGGCGGAGCAAGCGTGAGCAAGGTAAAGATCTTCAAGATGAAGAGACTGAATGAAACCACCAAGGCGCGACATGCCACTGAGTGGCTCCCCGTTTTCGATGTGAAGGTCCGCTACCTTAGTGTAGGCGACACAAGCCTTCTGCTGGACATCGTCGAGGAAGTCTTCACGAGGAATGCAAAAATCACCGCGCCAGCGGGCCCGAGCAGAGCTCCAGCGCGCCTCAATCACCGATCCATAACGGTGACGAAACTGGACACAGGATCGTCCGTTCTCCAAAAGGACGTCCCGAGCCGTGCGTATATCGCACTCGACTCTCTTAAGCCTCAAGCTAGAGCCTCCGGGAGGTATCGACAAACTGTGACTAAGACGAGTACCCCCCTCGTTGAATTCTCGATTATAGAGAACTCCACGACAGATGCAAGGTGAGTCAACGAAAAGCGGAGCGAGACCCGATCCTGGCCTCGCTCCGCCTCATCACAGGTCTATTCGACGGTCTCGGCTACGATGCCGTAGGTGGCCTCGAAAGTGCGTACATCGATCGCTTGCAGAACTCGCGCCAAACCGGGAGAGCTCGCCGGACGAGAGAACATGAAGCTTCCTCTCCCCTGCTCATCCAGAGTGATCCGGAACCGGAGTGATCGGGCCGTATTCTGAAAAAGACGACTCGATATGTCCGTGAAGAACAGCCCCGATCCCGTCAACCGCTCATCCACGGTCATGGGAGTAATTGGCAATACCGCCGGACTTGCAATGATCTGCACCCTGGAACCTGGAACTCCCTGAGCGACATGAACCATCACGTCTCCCGCAGACGATACAGGGATATCAGGAGTGTCCAACCTCATCGTCATGGGCGCAGCTTGAGAAGTGGCAACACAAAAACAATTCAGAGTTTCCTCCTCCGAGAAACCAAACGAAGACCCGGAGAGCGCAACCCCATTCAACTCGGCAATTGAGCCCTCGAGATGAGTCGAAAACAACGTGCCTTCAACCTGACTCGACTTCGAGCTCACCGCAAAAAGAAACTGACCCGGATGACCAGGATCCAGAGAGAGCCCCTGGGTATCGCCGATCGTCGTGAGGCTTCCAGAGATCGCGTTGTTCACCATATCGATGACATCCTGCTCGGCAAACAAGATGAACGCCTCCGCATCTCCCGGCGTGTAAAGAAAGACGACACCATCCAAGATCGAGTCGCTCCCACCATTTTGCGCGATCAAAGTCGCCGATCCCGTGACTTCATTCTCGGCAAAAGAAAACAGGATCTCACCCGCAGCTGTCACGGCAAACGCATCAACATCGACACTCGATGTCGCCGTAATTCCCTCGAAGAACTCCTCGGAAAAAATGGTGAGGAAGTCTCCTCCGGGAAGGACCTGAATAATATCTCCATCCCGAGCCAAGGTGCCCGAGGCAAATCTCCGATCGGACGTGAAGGAAACCCAGAGGTCAAAAACACTCACCGGCGACCCAATCTGAGGATCAACAAAGAGAGCGTCTACATCCGTCGGCTCCTCATCGAACATCCCATCTCCGTCACCATCGCCGATCAATGCCTCCCAGTTTTGATCATGGATGAAGAGACCGGGCTCACTGCTTTGTCCGGGAGAATAGAGCAGAATATCCTCATCCTCCACTTCTCCCGGATTCCCGCTCATCGTCTGCGCCGAACCCTCCGGAGAAAGAAACAAGGAATGGGGCTGAGCCCTGGCCGACCCTGCCCCAAGACCTGAAAAAACTATGCCCACGAACCCCATACAACCCAAGAAACCAAACCGCTTCGCCATCATTTCTCTCCTTCCGGACCTAGCCCACGTGATTCATGAAGGGCTAGAAGACACTTCTCTGACTTCCGTTCATTTCGAGAGCGACCCACCATGCGCCGCCCAATTGAGCGCTCATGGACATAGTCGGTGGGAGAGGAAAACGGTTACGCTGAATCCCAGAAGAGGAGCGTTGCCCCCCTGCGAAGACCCGAGATCTGTCTTTTTTTCATTTTTTTGGCAAATTGAACTCCCTGTCGGTCTTGCGGAAATGCCGCCTATTCCTATAATGGGTGCTCCGCTTGGTGCTTTCGATAGCGATCGACCCTTCCGAGACCAGAAACTGAGCCTCGCCAGGACTCAAGGACAAGGGCCCATCAGATCGATGTCAGCACTAAGCTTCCTCGTCCATCTCCTTTTGAGCTGATGCGAGGTCCCGTTGTTCGGTGTGCACCGCCCCGCCACCGTACCGCGTGAGTCCACCGATGGTGGGCGCGTTCGCGCCACGCTCACGCGAGGGCAATCCGGGACGGAGAGACAACATCGCGAGTCATCAGAATACCACGACGTTTAATGAGGGAGACTGGGACCGATCCAACCCACTTCCCGCTTATCTTACCGGTAAGAACTACTCTCTACTCTCTCTTGCACAGAGAGAGAAGAAGATTGCCTTCGACTCCCGGTGCCTCGACGCGGATGCGGTTCGAGTCGTCGAGAGACTCGTAAAAAACGGACACACCGCCTACTTCGTCGGGGGCTGTGTTCGCGATCTCCTTCTCGGTCGCAAGCCAAAAGACTTCGACATCGCAACAACCGCCCGGCCTCGGCAGGTCAAGAAGCTCTTTCGCAACTGCTGGATCATCGGTCGGCGCTTCAAGCTGGCTCACGTCAACTTCGGCACCAAGACCGTCGAAGTCTCCACCTTCCGGGCCTTCCTTCCCGAGACGTTCGACACAGATCGGGAAGATCTTCTGATACGCCGCGACAATTTGTTCGGAACTCCCGAGCAGGATGCCTGCCGACGCGACTTCACGATCAACGGTCTTTTCTATGATCTAGGCCGTGGGGTCATCATCGATAACGTAGCCGGTCTTCAAGACATTGAAGATCGCATCATCCGAACCGTGGGAGATCCGGAGGTCAGGCTCCCGGAAGACCCGGTGCGGATCCTTCGGGCAATCAAATTCGCGTCTCGAATCGACTTCAAGATCGAACCGGCCACCTATGAGGCCATGGTGCGGTTCGCGCCCGACATCAGTCGATGCGCTGCCCCGCGGGTCCTGGAGGAAATCTTGAGGATCCTTCGCGGTGGTGCTGCTCGCCAGGCCTTCCAGTATTTTTGGGATACAGACGTTCTCCAGGTGCTTCTTCCGGAAGTGGACGATCGACTCCGCACCGAGCCAGATCTACTTCCCCGCTACCACGTACTTCTTGAAAACCTCGATCACATGGTTGCAAGGGGGCTCCGACCGTCTCCTGCACTTTGCCTCGCATCTCTTTTCCTACCGGTGGCCGAAGGACCAGAGATCATCTCGGGAAAACCTCACAAGGCCTGGGAACAGGCATCCGCAGGTCTCAATGCCATGATGGAGAGCTTCTGCCCTCGCCTCAACGTACCTCGAAGAGATGCGGGACGGCTCCGTGACATCATCGCCCTTCAGAAAAGGCTTCGCCCCAGTTCAAGCAGGAGGCGGTATACCCGCGCTTCCCTGACCCGGCATCCCAGCTTTGGCGATGCCCTGGAGATATTTCGGGCCTATTGCCAGGCATTCGGAGACTGGGGAGAAGAGCTCGAGCGTTGGGATGAAGCCTGGGCGACCCACAAATCGACCGCCGACTCCGCAGATGGAAAAGAAGACAAGAAGAACCAACGACGCGGATCGTCTGGTGGGCAAAAAAAGCGAGGAAGCCGCAACCGCCGAAGACGTCGAGGACCCAAGGCCTCATCGACACCCAAGAACACCTAGACAATATGAATCACTAGTTCTCACCCCTGGCGTCTTGGCCCGGGACCCGTTCGAGGAGCCGAACCTCCACGGCCAGGAGCAGGAGCCCTCGAGCCTCCGCGCGCCGGCGGTGGCGGAGCCCCAACCCGGCCCGGGGGTTGCGGAGTTCGACTCCGGATACGATCCAGAACTCGTTTGGTGCGATATCGCCTCGGATCCACAAGAGTGGTTCCGTCATCTCCCGCGTCAGCCTCAAGTGCTCTGACCTCAATCAGCCTCAGAAGACTCTTCGCGCTGGCGTTCTTGGGATCAAGGCCAAGAACTTTCATGACGAAATCTCTCGCACGCCCGTAGTCACCCACCAGGACATGCAGATGGGACACCTTCAAATAGGAGTCGATCAGACTCTCTTTGGATTTCTTCACTGCAGCCTGAACCTCAGCCACGATTGAATCCGGAAGCCCCTCCATCCTCTTGGTAAGCCCGACCGCCTCCTTGTGGGCCCTCTTGGACTTCTCAACCGCCTGCATGAGGGAACCGCGAGATTTCTGCGAGCTATCACCCGCCAGCAAGGTCTTGCGCTTGACCTGGGTCGACTTGTCGATGAGCTCCTCGATCTTTCTCAAACTCCGATCAATTGACTTGAGTTTCCAGGGAGGTGAGCCCGATTGCTTGTCTTCTTCTTCCGTTGCCGGGCCCTGAGCCTCATTCGAAACAGGAGCTAACACTTCGTCACACGTGAGCAAGTAACCACGAGCAGCGGAGACCAGATGAGCCCGATCCGCATGCTCCGCAAGGAAACGCTCGAACATCGCCTTTGCGGAAACAAAGCTCCCCTTCTCAAACTCCACGACTGCATCTTCATAGGAGTTGTAGGCAAGAACAGATCTGGCGAGTGACTTCTTCGCTCGAATGGTCTCTGCCGAAACACCACGAGCAGCCGCAGCCTCATACTCCTTCAAGGCCATATCGGGAAGACCAAGTGCCATGCAACGATCTCCAAGCTTGACCCGCTCCGATCCCTTGTTCAGGTTGGCGATCGAACGAAACGCCCGATACACAGAAAGAGGATCGAGATGGGAGATCGGAATCTCAAGGACCGTTTGATCTTCCTGCTGAAACCAGATTGTCGTCTCATCCGCCTCCACGACTCGCCCTTCAAGGACCTCACCTTGCCTCAAGAAGAACGTCTCGGCGTCCGCCACTGACGCGGTCAAGAACAGGACGAGAGCACAAAGAGGGGCGGTGATTTGCGGATTCAAGCGCCTCATGACACAACTCCTTCTTAGAGTCTTGGAGCCAATCGATGACCCATGGCAGGAGGATCTCGACTGACATGATTGATCTCGGGCGGTGGCGCGCAGTTCTTTCTACGTTCGACGGGGCTTTCATAGCAGTATAAGTCAAAATTTTCGCCATCTTCCAGGAATCTTCGTCCTGTTGCCCCTCAGATGCCCCAGAGGCTCTTTTCCTCCCCCCGAAAGAAAAAAGAACCGCTCCGCAAATCGACATCATCTCCCTTCGCACCAACGAATTACTTCCCAGCAGAAAGAACAATCCGCCCGATTGCTACTCCTTCTCGTCCCCCTCGACATAGCCAAGCCTCTCCAGCGCATCGAGATCATCCTTCGTTAGCTCCACCTCGATTTGCTCCCCTCCCACTGGTTTTGCTCGCTCCCGAAATGCCCTCAGCTGATCCATGAGCCGCTCCCGAACACCGGCATCTCCCCCATCACCTCGCCTCTCCCCCGGATCTCGGATTACATGATAAAGCTCCGTATTCTCCCTTTGCTCGATGAGCTTCCAGTCCTCGTGCATCACCGCCCACAGCTCAAAGGGATCGGCCCCATACTTCTTGCGATGGCCAAAGAGCGGACGACTCCGGAGAGCCTCCTCGAGCTGCACACGATTACCAGTAGCCTTGACAATCGAGGCGAGCGAGCGGCCTTCCCAGCTCTTGTGAGGAGGGATCCCGGCAAGATCAGCGAGGGTCGGATAGAGATCCAGGATGCTCACTCTCTCCACCACCTCCTGAGCCGCAGATCCCCCTGGCAACCTCACCATCATCAAGATCTGAAGGAGCTCCCTGTACAGAGTCGCCGGATGTCCGATACGCCCGTGATCCATGAACTCCTCGCCATGATCGGAGACGACGGCGATGATCGCGTTCTCTCGCCATTTCAAACGATCGCACAGCCGGCCCAGAACATCGTCGAGATAGCCGATCTCACTGTCATACGCGGCTTTCTTGTCTTCAATTCCGCCCGACCGGCTGACGTACCAGGGTTTCCGTTTGTGATACGGGGCGTGCACATCGTTGAAGTGAAGGTACAGAAAGCTTGGCTCATCGCAATCAAGCTCTTTTTCCCAGCTCAATACCTGCTTCTCAATATCAACCGCTACCCCACTATCAAATCGATTCATTCCATGGAGCCTCTCGAAGAAATTAAAGCCCCGATGAAAGCCAAGCTCCTCGCCGATGTTTGCATTCGCGGTGACACCGAAAGTACGGTAGCCGCTATTCTGGAAGAGCTCGGCCAGGGTCGGAACCGTCAACGGAAGCCGATTCAGAGGGATCACCGCCTTGCCCGTCTTTCTTACTTCGCGCTGAGCCTCGTCCCGGTGAGCGAAAAGCCCCATCACAACCCCATGCTGGGGTGGATACAACGACGTGAACAGGGATGCGGTCGACGGTGCCGTCCAGGTCGAGGTGGAGAAGGCCGAGCGAAACACCGTCGAGGATCGGGACAGGTCGGACAGCAGAGGAGCGGTTTTTCTTGGCCCTCCAAGAAAGCCAAGTCGGTCGGGCCGCAGGGTATCGATCAGAATAACCACCACATCCGGACCTGGGGGATCGTTCGAGGATTCGCCGCCACAACCCGCAAAATGGGTGATGACGACCCCCGCCAGCAAAACCCCCATCATTCGCGTCAAAAGACTCTTCATTTCCGCACAGCCCTCAACCTTCACGGACAACTGATCCGAAGTAATTACCATGAGTATCGCTACTTCCACCGAAGATCGCAAGGTGACCCTCCAGCTGACTGGAGACCTGGACCTTCACACGTCTCAGGACCTGCTAGACGAGGTCGAGCATCACCTTGAACAAGGAATTCAAGGGCTGGAACTCAACCTGGTAGCGAATCAGAAGCTGGACTCCTTCGGCGTCGCCTCGTTGATCGAAACCTATCGCCTCGCCGACCAGCAGGGAATCCAGCTCAAAATCCGGGGTCTATCCGAAGACGTGATCGATCTCCTGCAAATGATCGATGTGGAAAAGGTAGCGGCTTCCCTCGAGACACAACCCCCGACGAATCCGTCGTTCTTCGAGCGAACCGGGGGAAGATCCCTCCGATTCCGCCAGACCTCGAAGGACTTTCTGGTCCTCGCGTCGAATGCCCTCTACTTCGGATTCATCGGCCCATTTCGAGGACAAGGATTCAAATTCTGGAGCCTTGTGGGTCAGATTGCCCGGGCCGGTGTCAACGCACTCCCGGTCATCATCCTTCTCTCGTTCCTCGTTGGACTCATCATGGCAATGCAGTCCGACCATCAGCTGAGAAAGTTCGGAGCCCAGCATTTCGTCCCTCAGCTCATGGCAGTTACGATCATCCGGGAACTTGGACCTTTTCTAACCGGGGTGATCGTCGCCGCTCGAACCGGCTCATCGATTGCCGCCGAACTCGGCACCATGGTTGTCACGGAAGAAGTCGATGCCCTGAAGACAATTGGACTGAATCCTTATGTTTTCATCGTGGTTCCTCGCCTTCTCAGCCTTCTCCTGGTCGTCCCGTGCCTCACCATCGTTTTCGACATCTCCGGACTCGGGGGCGGCTATTGCGTCGCATACGCGACCGGAGAATCGAGCTTTTCGGAATACTATCGAAAAACCGTCGAGGCTCTCGACCTCCTTGATCTGATGGCCGGCCTGACAAAAGCATTTTTCTTCGGCCTTGGGATCTCACTGATCAGCTGCTTCATGGGTCTTCGAATCACCCAGGGAGCAGAGGGGGTCGGACGAGCAACCACCGGATCCGTAGTGCTTTCCATCTTTGTTCTTGTGGGAATCGACCTCTTTTTTACCGGCCTCTTCTTCATGTCCTGAGCCAATATGAGCTTGATCACCGTTGACAATCTGACCGCCCAGTACGGAGAACGAAAAGTCCTCCGTGGAGTTCATCTTCAGGTGAATGAGGGAGAGATCCTCGTCATCGTGGGAGGCTCCGGGTGTGGCAAAAGCACCCTTCTGCGCCACCTGGTAGGGCTTTCGCATCCAGTCACCGGATCGGTCACGGTCGGTGGTCGCAACATTTCGAAACTGAGCGAAAGCGAGTACAGAGAATTCGCGACAACCGTCGGCATGCTTTTTCAAAGCGGGGCCCTGTTCAATTCTCTTACCATCGAAGAGAACATCGCCCTGCCTCTTCGGGAACACACCAACCTCTCCCAGCGCTCCATCCGCCTTCAAACCCGCCTGAAACTGGGCCTGGTGGGCCTATCTGAATTTGCAAACACTTACCCATCGGAGCTTTCCGGTGGAATGAAGAAGCGGGCAGCCATTGCAAGGGCCATCGCACTTGACCCGAAAATCATCTTTTTTGACGAACTATCCGCCGGCCTGGACCCGGTCATCGCGGCCGGGCTCGACAACCTGGTCTTGCGCCTTCGAAAGCTCCTGCACATGACGATCGTTGTCGTCTCCCACGAAATCGGCTCGATTTTCACCATCGCGGACCGGATCGCTCTCCTGGCCCAGGGGGAGATCAAATTCGTGGGAACTCCAGGCAAGATACGTCAATCCACACAAGAGGATGTGGTCAAGTTCTTCGGGCGAAAGGTCGACGATGAAAAGAACGGTGGGCCCTGGCTTCAGGAGATCCTGGTACCCGGCGGCCACCATTCCAAACAGCCCTGAAAGCCCTCGAAGCAACTTGGAAGAGGGACGGACGGACGGACGGGATTGTCTTCCTGGAGTTCAATGGCGACAAAAGCCGAAAAAATCAGAGCCGGAGTCTTCGTGTCCGTCGGCGCCTTCCTC
>JAJDCM010000242.1 GCA_029260825.1 Planctomycetota bacterium
TTCCCGGTTGCGTCAGGATGCCTTGATCGAGGATTTCCATCAGAGGACCCGACTGGATCCGAGTTCCACGGCAGAGTGGGATATCTTGAACTCTGATGTGCTAAGAGCAGGGAACGGTATCGGGGGGACTGGAATTGACGGCCCGTTTCGGGTTCCTCCGAATCGGACGGTGTTCATCGACACGAACATCAACGGTGGGATCCGTCAGTTCACGGAGGTCCTGGTGGAAGCCGGTGCACGCGTCGAGGTGTCTGGCCTCAATCCGCTTCGTATCTTCTCCACGGGGGATGTTGAATTGCGGGGTGAGATCCTGGCGGAGGGAGGAAGGGGAGAGGACGGGCTTTCTGCAACCGGAGGACGAGTGATTCAAGGGGGAGATCCGGGGCCGGGAGGAGGACGAGGGGGGCGAGCGAACTTTCCGTTGGCGCCACTTGTCGGTGAGGTGGGAAGATCGCCTCTTGGCACGGATGGTGGTGGGCAGGGAGGCATCCGGTCGGATCAAGTTTCGGGGGGAGGAGGGGGAGGCGGCCACGCAAGTTTTGGTGGGAACGATCTTGCGTTGGCTTCGTCTGGGCTTGGCGGAAAGCCCTACGGAGATAACGAAATATCCATGTTGCTTGGAGGTTCAGGTGGGGGAGCGGGTGGGAATGGGATTGGCGGACTCCCGGAGGCAGATGACACCGGCGGTGGCGGTGGCGGCGGTGGGGGGGCGGTATCAGTGAGTACTGCCCGCACTTTCCTTCTTTCTGGCGGACGCATTTCGGTGAACGGTGGACCAGGAGGAGATGCGGCTCCGTCCGGGTCAGGGCGGAGTCCGGGTGGGGGAGGCGGTGGCGGTGGATCGGGGGGATCGATTCGAGTCGAGGCACTTTTCTCGGCGGAGATCGTTCGGGGAAGTCTCAATCATTTTGGGGCTGATGGAGGGAACGGTGGTTTGCGGGGCGGGAGGCCGGGGGCTCGAGGTGCAGACGGTCGTCTTCGTCTTTATGTGCTGAGCGGGAATCGAGAGGGGTCAGGGGCGGGAAAGTCATTCGCAATGTCTCGGTTTCTCGATGTGGGAACCGATCACGCGATGTTTTCCTTTGATGCCTCGAATCCGGAGACGGGTGAGGTCGTGTTGGGGGGCGGGGTGAAGGATCTTCAGGTTCCGGAAGGGCTTCCTCAGAATTCGGTGATGCGAGTCTTGTTTCAGGGAGCTCGGGTCCTTTCAACGGATCCGCGACTTCCCGATTTTGAGACCGTCACAGCATGGACTTCTCGCATTGATGACCTCGATGGATATCGATTCATTCGATGGAGACTGGAGTTTGACATCGGTCTTGATATCGAGACGGCGAGGAGACCGGTGGTGAGGGAAATCGCCGTGCGGTTCAGCTATTTTTGATGAACCTTGCGGGAGTTGAATCGGGCGAAGATCAAGGAGGGGTCCTCAGCAAGAACCCCTCCTTCAAAGAAGATCAACATCTTCAGCTTGGTTTGACCGGAGCCACTTTGATCACGTGATCCAGCTCGGGGAATTCTTTTTTCAGGTACGCGTTTCCTTCGCTTTGAATCCTCCCCTGCTCGGGGCCGTTGCCCTGGGGTGCACCTTCCCCGTAGCCCGAGTAAAGAGCGTCGACTACGTCCATTCCCGAAGTGATTTCGCCAAAGGGACTGAATCCCATGGAATCAAGAAAGGCGTTGTCGGCAAAGTTGATGAACATTTGAGTTGTCCGCGAGTTCGGGCCCGAGGTAGCGAAGGTTAGGGTTCCTCGCTTGTTGCTTTCCTTGGCCGGGTCATCCTGGATGACTTTTGAGCGCCAGGTCTGGGCTACTTTGGGATCCGGATGAATACCGAACTGGGCGACGAAGTTCTCAAGGACGCGGAAAAATCGCACATCGTTCAAGAAACCTTCTTCGACAAGGTCGTGAAAGCGTGCAGCGCCAAGAGGAGCCCAATCCGGGTGGATCAGGACATCGAAATTTCCTTTGCTCGTCTCGAATCGAACGGTGTAGTCGGCAGAGTCACCCATAGCATCCCTCTCGTTTTGTTTGATTTTCTCTGTGGCTTGTCTTTTTTCGGTTGGCTTCTTCTGAGCCCCGGATTGCACGTAGTATACCTGCCTCGCTCCTGGATTCAGGGCTCTTTTGCTTCTCGGAGAAGCACGCACTTGAATTCCGGAGCCAAAAAACCCACCTTTGATCCTGATCGCCCACTTGAAGAAAACTTCGATCCAAACCGGTTTGCCTCTCTCTTGTTCTTGAGTTCGTTCCGTCGAGTTGATTTGATCGCCTCGATGGACTGGCTCGTGCGGGGAGAGGGCGCCAGAAGGTGAAGCAGCCATGGACGTTATGATCCAAGAACCCATCTCTGTGCTTGCAATACTGCTCGGGATTATTTCCGTGCTCTTCCTTGTGAAGGAGCATCCTCAGCTTGGCAAGGTTTTCAAAGTCGTTCCATTGCTTGTTTTTGCCTACTTTGTTCCCACTCTATTTTCCAACACCGGCGTCATTCCGATCAGCTGCGATCTCTACACCTTTATCAAGAAGACTCTTCTTCCGGCCAGCCTCGTGCTGCTGACCCTTTCGGTCGACATACCGGCGATTCTTCGGCTCGGGAAACCGGCTGTGATTCTTTTTCTCACGGCAACGGTGACGATCGTGTTGGGGGGGCCCCTTGCTTATCTGGCGCTTGGTTGGATGGTTCCGGCGGACATGGGAGAAGAGGTGTGGAAGGGGCTTGCTGCCCTCAGTGGTTCCTGGATTGGTGGAACGGCTAACATGGTTGCTATCGGCGACAGCGTCGGGGTAAACGACAGCACGTTCCAGTTGATGATCGTGGTTGATGTGGCGGTGGCGAATGTCTGGATGGTGGTGCTTCTTTACTTCGCCGGCCGAGACAAGAAGATCGATGAGAAGATCGGTGCCAATCGGAAAGAAATCGATATTTGTCGAGAGAGGGTTGAGAAGTTCGAAAAGAAGGTGACTCGCCCCAGTAGTCTTGGAGATCTCCTTGCCATCATGGCGCTGGCTTTTTGTGCGACCGCCTTTGCGAAGTGGGTGGCGGGAAGCCTGAATCTGTGGTCGGAGGAGAACCTTCCCAGCTTGAGCGGAATTGTCTCGGAGACCACCTGGATCGTCATCATCGTGACGACGATCGGCGTGACTTTGTCGTTTACTCCCGTGCGTCGATTGGAAGGTGCTGGAGCGAGCAAGGTCGGGTCGGTGTTCTTGTACTTGCTTGTGGCCTCGATCGGTGCTCACGCCGAATTTCGAAAGGTTGTGGACGCTCCGGTGCTTGTGGTCATCGGGTCGGTCTGGATGGCCTTCCACGCGATCTTGCTTCTTTTTGTACGGCGGGTTATCAAGGCCCCGATTTTCTTCGCAGCGGTGGGATCCAAGGCGAACATTGGAGGTGCAGCTTCCGCACCGATCGTTGCCGCCGCGTTTCACCCGTCTCTTGCCCCGGTAGGAATCTTGCTGGCGGTAGCCGGATATGTGTTGGGGACCTATGCGGGGCTGGTGTGTGCCTGGTTGCTGGAGATGGTCTACAGGGTTTACTCATAGGCCCCAAGTTGAGGTGCGTTTGGTTTACGGAGGTTGGGGTGGGCTTGGGTTTTGGTGGGATGGAGGGGGGCTGGTTTTTTTGGGGAGGGGGTTGGGTTTGCGCGAAGGGTAGGGGATGTTGGTAAACTCTCCTCCTCCTGCCATGGATTGAAAGAGGCAGGCCACGATGTTGGACGGCAGATAATCCAAAAATCGTCGAAGAGTTCACCAACCTCCCCTCCCCGGGCCGCATAACGCCCCTTCCTCTCAAGAGAAAACCAGGGTTCTCCAACTCAAGCAAAACCAAAGCCCAGACCCAGTCCCAGTAGAAACCGATATTCACCGTCAACTTCGGGCACGGTTCGTTGCGGGACGATGGGGGATGGAGGCGGGCCTGGTTTTTTCTCTGGTTGAACACGGTGAACCGATCTGCGTTGATGTGGTTTCGTAATCGGGTTGGATTCTCTGGCCCCGAAGATTGAGGAACATGGGGCTTCCAGCATCTCCTTTGACGGTGAGGAAACCTTCATGGACATGGCTGTGGCAAGTTGCGCAGAGGGAAATGAGATTTGACAGTGTAGTTCTTCCTCCCCTTCCCCGGAAATGAATGTGATGAGCGTTGAGACTCCTTGTTCGACCGCAACACTTGCATCGATTGCTGTCTCGAGCCAGAACCCTGTCTCTCATCCATTCTGGGGTTGCTCGGTCGATTTCACGTTCACTCTCTATGACTTGTTCTTCCTCTGTAAGATCAATGACCTCTGCGTCACAGAGAACTCTTTCCAGGGCCTTCTCGTCAACGGGAGCTCTTCCATCGTCGGTAAGGACAGTGGCTTCCTTGCAAGTTGAGCACTTGGTCACAACGACGGTGTAGACCGATTGACTCTTCTTGTCGGAGAGTTTTCCCTGGACGTAGGCCTCGGCCAGAAGCGTGGCCAGCTGAAGGTCGCTTATGCCTTCCCCCATTTCCTCCTGCAAGCCCCTCTTCGCGGTTTCCCAGACCTCAAGAGCCGACGCGTCAAAAGAAAGCTGAATGGGAGGAAGCGATTCCGGGAGTCCACAGGATTTGTCCTTGGGAGCTTCTCCTGGCCTGGCGTGTTTGACTGCCAAAGCGAGATCCTTCAAGTTGCACTCCATGGCTTTCTTGATCCACGCTTTTTCGGTGGCAGAGTCCGCAGCGCGGACTATGAGCCTTACCTGAGACCAAGAAAGCTCGCCCTTCCAGAACCGATGATCGATCTCCGTGAACTTTCTCAGGGATCGCCCGGCCTGAAGAAGCTCATAGATTTTGGACTTGCTGATGTTGAGATTTGTCCTGGCATAGTGAGCGGTGCAGGAGTAGCCGAGTTGATGAAAGAGTTCTCGCTCTTCCATGTCGTTGAGAAAGAAGGCCAAGAAACGATTCCCCGTGTCGTTGGATCGAAGAGCCCCGTGGATTCGTTCGACAACATCGTCAACGGGAAGGCCAGAGACGAGTTCTTCTCGGGCGTATTCATGAAGACCAGGAGTGGTCGGAATGTGATTTGCCACGGATACTTCTCCGACTTCTTTTCAATGTCCCTTGGTGTGCGGTGCAAGAATGCTTCGTTGTTTAGATGATGATATCATACTAACATAAACCGAACAGAAGGCAAGGATGATCGCATAATATTATCGGAAAATAATGAGTAATATTGAATAATATCCGGGGCGCCGTCAAAAGGTGCTGACCTTGGACGTCCCTGCCGTGGCGGATGACTCTCTTCGCCTGAGAACGGATTTCTCTTCTTGAAAAACCACGACGAGTCGCCAGCCCCCTCAGTCGCGGTAGGGACCCCGGTTACCCGGGGCCCCCCGCACAGATCCGTACGTGAGGAATTACCTCATACGGCTCCTGCCTCGAGTCGAGCGGCAGCCGTGGGTTGGGGAACGAATGGCAGATCCGGAGATGGTCCCCGGTTCGGTGCTCGACAAAGCGGACCAGCCATTCGTGATCGAGGGTGTCAATAACTCACGAATGACTGCGTCGAGCAACCAGCTCATGCGCTTACTCTGATAGTAATGCGGCGAGCCGCTGCC
>JAJDCM010000243.1 GCA_029260825.1 Planctomycetota bacterium
ACGGTTCTCCCTCAAGGTCGACCCCCTCCCACTGATCGCCGCGAGCCGAAAGATGGAACTGGTCGTCGAATTCCTCGATCCCCTGGGAGAATCCAAAGCGAGAATGAAGGGGAAAGGAAGCCACGATCCCGCGGGTTGCGAACCCGTGGGATTGGAGTTGTTCGCCAAGGGTCCTGTAGCTCTCGCTCAGAACGACTCCATTTCGGGAAACCCCGTGCTCCCACGGATGAAGGCCGGTGAAGAGGGACGCATGGGTTGGCTGAGTGCTCGAGGTTGCCGAGTAGAAGTTCTTGAACCGGAGGCCGCGGGAGGCAAATTCAAACGCGATCGGCATGTCTTTGCCGGTCCCTTCATCTCCCCAGAAAGAGTCATGCCGCAGAGTGTCCAGGGTGATCAAGACGACCCTGACTCGATCGTTTTCTGGCGGTGTTTTGCGAGACCAGCTCGAAAAGAGAGCGAGGGAGGCAAGGAGAGTCAAGGAAATCAGTGCGGGGCTGAGGGTTCGACGATTGTTCATGGGGCTGGTATTCTATGATTGATCTTGAGTTCACACCATAATTTTCGAGCAGATCTCCTGAGCATCTCGGGAGGCAGGTTTGGAGTTCCAAGAAGAGGATTCGCGTCGATGAAGACCGTCACTTCGTGGGCCGCCGTAGTACTCGGGGGGCTGTTGACGCTCATTGTGTCCGTATGTGGCTGTTCCGGTGAAGGGGAAAGCGCAGGGGGAGGCTCCTCTTCGTCCAGGCCCAACGTTGTGGTGATCTCGATCGACACCCTGCGGTTTGATCGCCTGGGGAGTTCGGGCTACCGGAGAAAAACCTCTCCAGACCTGGATCAGGTCACATCCCGAGGGGTGAGTTTTCGTCGCGCAATCGCCCAATCTCCCTGGACCCTTCCTTCTCACGCAAGCCTGCTCACCGGTCTTTTCCCTCATCGACATGGGGTGACTCAGAATACTCACAGGCTTTCTCCGAGCATTCCCACCCTGGCCGAAGTTCTTGGCCATCGTGGATACGATACCCATGCCATCATCAGCTCCCCTTTTCTGACGAATCAATATGGGTTGGATCGTGGTTTTGCAGACCATGTTCGAGTTCCGGGAAAGCCAAAGCCAGGGGCTGAAATTACCAATCAGGCGATTCAGCTGATAGAAGACGCCACCGACCCATTTTTCCTCTTCCTTCACTACTTTGATGTTCACAGCTCCTACACACCGCGAGAGGATATTCTGCAGCTCTTTTCGAGGGACTACACGGGGCCAGCGGATGGAACAACCGAACAGCTCAAGAGGTTTCGGGACGGTGAGGTGGATCTTTCGAAGGAAGATATTGATTTCTGTTCAACGTTGTATGACGCAGAAATTCGTGAGCTTGACGAAGAGCTTGGTCGATTCTTTCACCGTTGCCAGGAATTGGGGCTTGAGAGCAACACGATTTTTGTTCTCACTTCAGACCATGGAGAAGAATTCCTCGAGCATGGAAGTGTTCTTCACGGACGTACAATGCATTGGGAGCTGCTTCAGGTTCCGTTGATCTGGTGGGGGGCGGGAGTCCCGGTGGGGGAAGTGAGGGAAGATGTAGCGACCCTTTGCGATGTTGCCCCCACGATTCTTGGTCGGCTTGGTCTATCAGAAGAGAGTGTCGGGGATGGAAGAGATCTGTTTTCGGAAGCTCAGCCAATGAACCCGATTGCCTTCGCTCAGGCAGATCACAATCGTGCGGTCGATGACAGCCTTGCCATGATGATGAGCAAGAGGTTCAAGCTTTGCTATGACTTTGAAACGACAAAAGTTGAGCTCTACCATCTTGAGGCGGACCCTCTGGAGATGTCCAACGTAGCCTCCGAGCACCCGGAAGTGGTCGGCAGATTCTTGGAGCGCCTCAAGAAAAATCGAGAGCAGCAAAGGACGGGGGAGGCCATTTCGGAGCGCACCGAAGCAGAAATCCGGGAGCTGGAGAAGCTTGGCTATCTCGATGGACCCTGAGGATCCTTGCTTTCTATTTTTTTGAAGGGACCACTTCCATGATTGGCGTTGTGTGGGCCACGCGACAGTACTGGTTCTGGCTGGTGCTAATATCTCTTGCCTGTTTATTGCTTGAAAGGGCAATGCCCTGGCGCAAGGATCAGAAGCAATTTCGTAGGCAGTTTGGCCAGGACTTGATGTGGCTGCTGCTGAACGGACACTACGTGGGGATTCTGGTTGCCTTCCTTGGGAGCTACCTCCTGACAACGGTCTTTCCCTTTCTGGGTAAAGCCGAGCGGCTGGAATTGATTTCTTCCTGGCCGTTCTGGCTTCAATTTCCAGTCTTCTTGGTTGCCAAGGATTTCTTGGAATGGTGTGTTCACAATCTGCTTCACCGGGTGAGCTTCTTGTGGGAGTTTCACAAGGTACATCACAGTATCAAAGAGCTGGATTGGATTGGCAATTTCCGGTTTCACTGGATGGAGGTTGTCGTTTACAAGAGCCTCACCTATTTTCCATTGATTATTTTGGGCGTCGATGGACAGGTTATCCTCTGGATTGCTGTCGTTACCACCCTCATCGGTCATCTGAACCATAGTAATCTGAATCTGACGTGGGGCCCGTTCCGGTATCTGATCAACTCGCCTAGAATGCACGTCTGGCATCACATGTATGATCTCCCCGAGGGTCATCGGAGCGGAGTCAATTTTGGCATCGGTCTGAGCATCTGGGACTGGATTTTTGGCACGGCGTACTGGCCATCCGAGCAGGTTTCAGCCGATCAGGAACCCGATCAGCTTGGCTTTCCCTCCATGGAGAGCTTCCCTGAGGGGTTCCTGGGCCGCCTTTTTTATCCATTCAGCATTATTTGGCGCCGGACCAAAGACTGATGTTTGATCGATTTTGCCGCTTCCTCTATCATGGTCATGTGATTTGAGATAGGAACTGAGGTGATCCTGATAACGAGTAATTCTTCCGGGATCATCTGGCAGTGAGCCCAAAATGCCATGGTCAAGAGCCGAACACCGAGAATAGACCACCAGACCGTCAGTGATCAAAAGATCATCGATCTTGTCCTGGCGAATCCTCAGGAGGGATTCGATGCATTGTTGGATCGTTTTGGTGGGGAGATCAAAGGGCCGTTGATGGAACGGTTTGGTGGGGGAGAAGAGGAAAAGATCGAATCCGCGGTGGGAGAGGCGATCTGGAAGGTTTGTAGCAAACCGGAGATGTATCAAGAATCTCGCGGCCAGCTCAGAAGCTATATTTTCCGTATCGCTGAGAATATTCTGATCGATGAGTATAATCGAGCGTGGACGTTCGAGGCGTTTCCCGAGGGAGTGGAGAAGCGGCACGCTCCGGAGGTTGTTGCGGAAATTGAGCCGAAGAGAAGAATTGCCCGAGATGCTCTCAACGATGCCATCAAGCGGTTGCCGCCGCTTCAGCGTAAGATTATCCGGGCTGATCTCGCGAATAACGGGGAATCGGTCAGTGCGAAGGATTTAGCTCATCGGTTTCAGACTTCACCAACCAGTATTTACGTATCAAGAAATAAGGCCCGTCGAAAACTCATGGATCGATTGACGCCTTTGATGAAACTCCTGACAAGGAGCAAGGCATGACTCAGGGAACTCCGAGAAAGAACCCTCCGTTTGATCCTCTCACAGATGAGCAACTTGAGGCCCAATTTAACCGGGTCAGGGGTGCGGTTCTCAGTGACGAAGAAAAAAGAAGGATCGTCAAGGGGGTTCGAGATCGGCATCCTGAAGGCTTGGGGCAGCGAGAAGGTTCGAACGGACCACTGGTGAGCCTGCTGATGGTCGCCGGTCTTGCGGCTAGTTTTCTCGGCATCATTTTCTTGTTTCAGGCCGGGGAAGATGAGTCGGGTGAGAGTCTTCGGGATGTCTCAAAGGCGAAGGCATCGTCAGATTTTCTTGAGGCGCCTGCCCTGACGTCTCGGGAAAGAGATCCGCAGGCAGAGCTGACGATAGATTCCAGCATGGGTGATGATGAGGCGCTGGAAGCTCTGCGGGTCGGCCTGACGGCGGAGCGTCCTGAGGATCGAGTCCTGGCAGTCCGTGCCATTCAAGACGAGAGCGATGTACGATTGCTTCCGATCCTGGGGCGGCACATTCCCGATGAAAAGGATCCACTCGTTGTCCAGGCCGTCCTCTCCACCGGGCTAGTCCAAGCATCGAGACCGGCACCTGAGTGGCTCTCCACGATCGTTCGCGAGGAGAGCTTTCGTCATTCGCTACGATACCAGGCCTCTCTTATCCGCCTGGAGGACGGCTCGTATGGAAAAGAAGATGGGGAACTCCTGTGCGCAATGCTGGATTCGCCCGAGGATTTTTTGCAGAGGCAACGAGTTCTTGATCGTCTGGCATCGTTCGACCGGAGACCAGGGTGGCCGGAGGAGTTAATCGGCGATCGTGCAGACGAGTATTGCAAGAACGAATCACTTGATCTGGCCACGGCTGCGTTGCACTTGTGTGTTCGCCATCAGGCTGACGCAAGTTCTCTCGTACGGAAAGTCGGAAATCGTCCAGGGGAGTTTCGAGAAAAGGTTGTTTCCATCTTGACGATGGAGCCAAGGTCGGTAACCCGAATGGCAGCAAAACCCGACCTGGGTGATTTTCTCCTGGATTGCATCGCTGCCGCTGAGACCTCCTGGAAAAGAGTGCCTGCTTACGCGGTTCTGGCAGTGATGAAAGATCAACGGGCGTTACCCGAGCTTTCATCCCGCATGGAAAGAACGGAGGGTTTCGAGAAACAGCTCCTTCTCCTGACCCTTGCCGCGATTGACTACACCTCCCTGAGCTCCGAGCAGGGGCAGGATTTTTCCCTTCAGCAGGCAAGTCTTGGGGACACAATCGGAGCTTTGGATTGGCTTTCTCTCTTGCCAACCGAAGCCTACCGGGGATTAGTTTTTCTCCAGGACGAATTGATGAGTTTGATCGAGTCGACCGAAATCAGCAATGTGGCACTCTATTTTGGCGGCTTGCGTGAGCTTGTCCGGATATGCGAGATCAACGAGGAATTGATCCAGCGGGTAGCCAAGATTGCGAAGCGGCATCTGGATCACCCGGCATTCTATGTTCGCCTGGTCTCCTGTGTTTCGCTTTGTGAGCTGCTTGGTAAGGACTATCGAAAGCAGTTGGACTCGATCCTGTCACATCCGGAGGCATTCCTTTTCTGTGCGATCCTGAAGGATCATGGTGCCGACCTATTCGCCCCGCCCGGTGGATCCTCTTCCAGAAAGCCTCTGGATGATTACACCTATGCAACTCTGCTTGAAGTGGCGGAGCATTACGGCCTGGATGCATTGAAGGATGTTTCCCTTACGCCAGGCAAGGACGGTCCCACCAGAAGGTCCTCGTCCTCCGAGTTGGAGGGTTTGTAGGGTGATTCACCCCGTCACAATTTCCAGGCGCTCTTGGGTCACGTCATCCCCGTGAGCGTTCGCCTCAGCTCGAGATAGGATTCTTGTCCGCCGGCCCCAACCACTTCAGGAGGGACATCTGGAGTGCGTCGAAGGACAGTGGCTTGGTGAGGAAGTCGTTCATTCCCGACTCCAAGCACAGTTGACGATCCTGCTCGGTGGCGTTGGCGGTGAGAGCAACGATGGGGACATCTGCCGATGGCTCATCCCAGCTGCGAATTCGTCGAGTTGCTTCGTATCCGTCCATCTCTGGCATACGGCAATCCATGAACACAAGCTCGTAAGATCCGTCTTCCAGAATCTCGAGCGCTTCCAGACCGCTCCTGGCGAGGTCCACGTCACAGCCGAGGTTTTCTAGCATCCGACTTGTGAGTTTCAGGTTGACCGGGTTATCGTCGACAACGAGGATCCGATTGTTTCTGAACTTTGGCCGACTCTTGAGCTCGGCCGGCTTCGAGTCCGCTCGCTGTTTTTTCGCCGGGGTTAACGAAAGCGGAATGGTGAACCAGAACGTGGATCCCCTACCCTCGCAACTGGTCACCCCGATCATTCCTCCCATCAGGTTCACGAGTTTCTTGGCGATGGAGAGCCCAAGTCCTGTGCCACCAAATCTGTTTCCGATGGTCACGTCAGCCTGAGTGTAGTCCTCGAAGATCTTGTCCAGGCGGTCGGCAGGTACTCCGATGCCCGTGTCTTGAACCGCCACTCGAACCCAGGTCTGTTGAGGGCTGAGCTCGGTGCACGAGACGTCGATGGTGACTTCTCCATCGTGGGTGAACTTGATCGCATTACCGAGGAGGTTCATGAGAACCTGACGGATTCGGTGGGGGTCACCGTCAACGTCACCAGGGACCTCGTTTGACCAGGTGACCGAAAGAGTGTTTCCCCTTCCCTTGGCAGCCGTTCGGAGGAGGAGAGCAACATCGTGGACAACCTCTTTGAGATCAAAGGTGATTGTCCGGATGGTAAGTTCACCGGCCTCGATTTTGGAAAAATCCAGAACATCATTGACCACAGTCAGAAGGGTCTGGGCGGAAGTCGATATTGTTCTTGCATACTCGTGCTGTGTGGAATCCAGGTCAGTTTCAAGCAAGAGATCGGCGATGCCCATGACCCCGTTCATGGGGGTTCGGATCTCGTGGCTCATGTTGGCCAGGAATTGGCTTTTGTACTCGTTTGAGGCCTCCAGGCGTCGATTGGCCTCTGCGAGCTCGGCCGTCCGCTTGACCACCGCCTTTTCGAGGGAGTTGCGGTGTTGTTCTAGCTCTCGAGTGTAGGCTCGAAGGAGGTCAGTCTGGGTAACGAGGCCTACAAGAGAGCCGGTGTCTGAAACGACGGCAAGTCGTCGGATGTTGCGAGCCTTGACTTCACTGATTGCCAAGGAGATGTGGGCTTCTTGGTTGACGGTAATCACGGGGGCCGACATGAATTGTCCCACCCGGAGCGGCCCTACTGATTGCGCTTCGAGGACGTCGGTCAAGGCTCGAACCAGGTCTCGTTCGGTAACGATCCCGATTGGCTTTCTCGCCCCCCCAGACTCTTCGCAGATGATCAGGCACGAAAAGCGATTGTCCCGCATCTCTTTCGCGACGGTATTGAGCAATGCGTCAGGCGGAGCCCAGCGCACGTTTTTTGCCATCACATCGCCAACTAGAAGTTCTTCTGTGGACATACCTATCCCTGGATTTTAGGACCATGTTGGTGAATCAGTGATGGTAGATCGTCGATCTTTTCTATCTATCTATAGAACACTATTCTCCCTATCGGACCCTGGGGAGAAGAAGGTTAGCTCCTCCCGGACAAGCCGATGGGGTCGGAGTTTAGAAGTCCTTTTCAGCTTTTGCTTTAGGCCTGTTTCTTCCTTGTGACGTCTCCTTCAATCTCCCCTTGAGGTCCATTGGGTAGAAAGATGAGCCGCGATCTCCGAGATGAGTTGATCGTCATCGTTTTTGGCAATGGAATTGAAGAACTCGGAGAGGTTCCTCTGGTTTGTTCGGGGGATGGCCTGTAGTGCACTCATTCTTATTTTGGGAGACGGATCGTTTTGGACGATCCAAATGAGCTGTTCTCCGATGGGGAGCTGGTCTGCGTGAGCTGCCATCGAGGAGACGGCCTGATACCGCACCATCCAGTCGGGGTCGCCATGATAGGCGTCGACCAGTGAATCTCCGACCTCAACGGAATAGTCCTGGGAGCCCAGGCCGGATGCGGCGTGTCGCCGGGGGATTGCACTGCTATCGTTCTCAAGGACGTCCAACAGGAACCTGGAAACTTCCATGCGATTCATGGTGGCCAGTGCCCTGACGGCTGCGTTTCTAACATCGGGGTCGGGTTCGATTCGATGCTGCCTCATCAGAAAACGAGCTGTATCTTCATCGCGACGATTCCGGTGGAGATCAAGCGCCCTTTTTCGAAGACTCTGAGACCTGGAATGGAGAGCCAGCTCACGAAGAGCTGCTCTTATCCGGGGGGATTCCAGTTCCGATTCACCAAGGGTTTGCAGGAGTCGTACGATGTCATCTTCACGGCCCCCGGTGAGGGTCCTCAGGATTTTCTCGGGATCTTGTTCTCTTTTTGCCAGGAGCGATTCCTCATGAAGCCTGAAGGCCTCTATCTTCATCTGGCGATGCCGGAGATCTCGGAACTGTTCGAGCAGAGCGAGCAGTGGGGCTTGCATTGGCAGGCGATCGTGGAGGAACACCGTCAAGCGGAGGACTGCTTGAAAGAGTCGGTCTTGAGTTGCTGTTCCACCCCAGGTGCGAGCATCGAAAAACTTCTTCCGCCCTCCGTCCTTCCCTCCGTCGGACTTGATCCGCAGCTTCTCCAGCGCGGACAAGACCGAGTCAGGAAGTCTTGCCATGTTGTTCCAGGTTTGGATGTCGTTGAGTAGGCGGAATACTCTTTTAGGTCGGTTCTCCCGGGCACCTGCTGTCGAATCCGCGTCATTTTTTGCCAGGAGTTTCGGTCCCACCCGTGGGCCGAGGACCTGAGAAGCATCGGGCGAAGCGAATTGCCTCGGGGATATCTGTGCCTTGTTTGGTTTGTCAGGCTTTGCCAGGGAGAATGAAAAAGTAATGATAACTATTGATATTCCAAGCAACCCACAAATTCTCTTGAGTTCTGGACGTTTCACAGTGAGGCCTCCTGAGGCTTGATTTCCTTGCTTCTTTTCCCGTCTCGTTTCAAAGGTGGCCTTGAGGGCAATTCACGACTTTCACCGTCATTGAAGAGATGTTTCCCGCAGCGTCTTCTGCTCTGATTTCTACGAATGTTCCTGCCGGGATGCCTGTTGTTGAAAAGGAAAATGAGTTCACTCCTCCAGAAGACGTGGTGTCGGTCGCGTAGACAAGACCGGCAATGAGCATTTCAACCTCTACCGGGTCGGACGCGTCGGTTGCGGTTCCTTCAATATTCGAACCGGTCTTGACTTCCGAGGGAGTATCGATGGTGGGTGGCGTAGTATCGTTTGCCATTAATTGTCCAAAAAATGCTGCAATGAGAAGAACCCCCGCCGCGAAGAGAACAGCAGTAAGTACTGAATTGGATTGGGTTTTCTTTCGATTCATGTTCTGTCTCCATCTTGTTTGAGAATTACCGGCTTGCTCCCACGAAATATCAAGGCGCGGTTCTTGCCTTGGTAACGGAAAAAATGGAAGAATTCTCGGGGGGCTGCTATCCCCCGCACTGTTCCAGCAATGCACCAGCGTCATTTCACCCGGGGGACAGGAAGGGGTGATAAAAAGGAGAAATAGGAACTATTAGCAGCAATTGAGGGGGATGGCATGGGAAGCCAACCGAGCTTTCAGGGGTTACGGAATAGGCTGGATTGCACCAAGAATAGGGCGGATCATGGGGATCAAGGGGATCAAGGGGATCAAGGGGATCAAGAGGGGCGCGTGAGTCGGCTTGTGTTTGATCGGCTCTCCGGGACGTTGTTTTGTGTGGGGGAGACCCCTGGCTGGGCTCAGGAGATTCAGCGGAAGACAGGCTTGGGGGGGGAGTCGGTCCGGGAGCAGGTCAGATTGGTCAGCCAGCTGGGCAAGAAGATCCTTCATTCCTACCAGGTAGCTGCAAGGAACGAGGGCCGAGATCGATCCTATGAGGGAATGCTCGACGCGGCCCCCCAGGTATTGTCCGGGGTTCGAACTGGAAAGATCAAGAGTTCTCAGCAATGCGAAGCCCATTTTTGGTTGGGAAGAAAGTCCCAGAGACGGCGTGATCAGCGGCGGGGCACCATGCCTCTCTCGGGAAACGAGACGAAGTCTTATCCAGTGAGCGAGGGAAGGTATCTGGGGCGCGCAATTCTATGGCTTAGCCAGCACGGGTATCTGGTTCTGGCCGGTCTTGTTCTTGGTCTTTCGCAACGTCAGGTCGCCATCTTTCTGGATGAGACAGCGATGCAGATCAGTCGGCGGCTCCAACGAGAGCGATCCCGGATCAAGAATTCGGTTGACGATCTTCTGGATTTTGCCGCTTGTTTTGTTCGCTGAAAAAGTCCGGATAATTCACGAGTTTGGCGAGAATGATCCGAACTAGCGGCTAGCCGTGAGTTCTGGCTGAGATCCCTGAATCGGAAAGGTAAAGGAGCGTGACTTACGGTCCCTGCTGTCGTCCCACACGGTAAGGCGGATTACCTCTATTGTTGAATCAGTTGCGATGACTTGCTCGAGGGGGAATCGCAAGTATCGATCTCGGCGGGTGCTGAGGGTTGCATCATCGATCCCCTCTTCAAAGGATCCGGTTACGCTTGTTTCGCCCGCATCGATCTTGTATTCACCCAGAGCTTCTGCATCTCCTTTCAAAAGAACGAGTTCGGCGCTCAAACGCACTTGACTCGCGGATTCACGCACGACCGAAACGCTTTGTGGGTCGAGGAAAAACGACACGAGGCGTTCGGCAGTGACCACGTCCCGCGCCTCCGCAATCAGCCTTTTTCCAAGGTCAAGGCAAAGTCCTCGAACGACTTCCGATTCGACTCGGGCATCGACGGTGGGGTTTTCCGTGGCGAGGAACGATGAGGGAAGGATGAGCCCAAGCGCATAGTCTCCCGCATCCTCTGCTCGATCCGTGAAGTCGAGGGTCACTTCATCGGTTTCGGACTGCAGGGCCACAAGGAGAGATTGCCGATCGAAGAGATCAGACCGTTCGGTGTAAATCGGGTTGAGGTCAAACAGGCTTGCTCGCAGATCGGCCTTCACGAGGTAGCTCCGATCATTCGTGAACATGTTGAACGGTCCACCGATAGAGAAGAGTACGAAGTTTGGCCAGAACTTGTCGTTGCGTTCCGTAGAGACCGTGGGAGAATAGGCGAGGTTACATTCAAGGATCAGATCAGCCTTGGCGTCCTTTGCCGAATCCACCCACCATTGTGATTGCTTGGCTTCCGGCCATCCGAGAAACGTCTCCCGGGTGATTCCGTCCGGATAGGGGAGTAAGATGGCGCGAGTAAAGCCGTGCTGAGTAAAACTCTCTGCCACCGCCTTGGAAATTGTGTCTTCGTCAAGGTCGAGGCTAATTTGCAAGGTTTCCGCCTCGCTTTCGTTGGCCAGGTCGGAGCGGGGTGTTGCTTCAATGGGCATGACTGCAACACTGAAGGGCAGATTGGCGGTTTCCTGAATCTGTTGGCTTGCGCAACCCAGGCCACCTACGATTGCCGTAAGAAAGACGGCCGCAAGACGGATCATTTTCATCATTGCTTACTTCTCCTTCGCAGAACGAAAACGGATTTCTGAGCTTCCGTTGGACTCCAAGTTATCGAGAACAGTATCCATATTGATCGCGCATCGAAAACCGATGTCCGATCGACGTTGTCCCCGCGCTCCTTGGCGAGCGATTGAAAAATCAAATCGCTCGGTCTTGTAGGTTCCTCCAACGATCCAATATCGCTGGCAATTTTTCCAGTCTTTAAACAAGGTAGGGTTATGAAGTTCTTCTTTGTGGCTTCTGGCGTATGCGGGAGGACTGAGGCCTCCCATGTTCCCATTCACCTGGAACACGGTTGGGGTGCACGTCCATTCACCCGCATTGCCCGCAAGATCGTGGATTCCGTGTTTTGAGACATCTCCCCCGTGTCCCCCTTTCCATAAATGTCCGGTCCCGGTCACTCCTGAATTGATCAATATCTCTCGCGAGGTTTCTGCCGGGTCAAAGGATGGATAGGGGCGATAATCGACCCCGCCACGAAAGGCATATTCCCATTCGACGTATGATGGGAGCCGTTTTCCTGCCCAGTTTGCGTAGGCGGAGGCCTCATCCCAATCGACTTTTGTTACCGGGAGGTTCGGAGTAGCCGTGAGGCTCTTCTCCAGCTCCGCGTGTCTTGCCCGCGTGCCGCTCTTTTGGGTTGGCCAGTGGAGAGGATTCAAATAGCCGTTCTTGGACCGGAGAAAGCTGAGATACTGGGCGCAACTCACCTCGTATTCATCGATATAGAAGCTGGGGAGCGACCCTGCTTCGTATTCGATATTCCAGGATTTAGGAAGGTCGCTCCGGTTGTAGGGGCCAAGGGTTGTCTTCCGAAAGAGGGCGTTCTCCACCTGATCAAGCTGGCCACCGAAAGAATAATGAAGACCATCATTTCCCGGAACAAAGCACATCTTCGTGATTGGAACGTCCGAGTCGGCGAACAATATCTCCACGAGGGGTGGAGTGTGTCGAAGGATCTGGGGGAGCTGCACCGATCGATCTTGTGGAGTCGCTTTCACTCCATACTGGTCCAAAGCTTCCATGCGAATGCGAACTTCTTCCCCCGACCAATCGTGAGAAAAGACCGTGTCCACTTCCCAGATGGAACCGTTGTCATCCCGCCCGGCGGTTCTGAGCAGATCCAGAGACAGTGTCTTTTCCGGAGTGGAAACTCTGTGGACCGTGCCGGTGATGGAGGCGATACCATTGCGATCTTTAGCCCGAATCCGGAGTGGCCAGCGCCCGTCCTCCGGAACCCATTCGACGTCGATATCTGGGCGGATGATTTCGAGGCCAGGGCCGGACTGGGCGACCGTGAATTTAATGGTTGTCGAGGTAGCCTCGTTGCCAGCGGCGTCCGAGCCGGTCACGATGAGCTCATAGTCTCCATCGTGGTCTCCGGGTGACTCTCCGGCCTGGGGCGGCGGAACAAGCTCAAACGTGACAGGGAGAGTTGGATGAATGCTCTTGATGGTGTCCCAGGAAGGGTTGGGCCAGGGATCGGAACCTGCCGGAGATTTCAGTCTCCAGTTCAAGGCGATCGCCGACTCAGGCGTTGACCCCTGGAATGTTTCGTCAGTAGCGGTGATCAGAACAGTAATCGGCTCGGTCACGATCGAGCCGATGAGGATCTTTTCCGGTAAGTCCTGAAAGTTAAGGCTCGGTGGTTTGGAATCCACGATGATCTCTTGACGCAATTCCGAAACAGGTTCACCGGATCGTGTTTTTGTGTCCGGATCGTAGCGATAGAGATCCATGTCGACCGTATAGAGCCCATCACCTTCGAGGCCCAGATCGAGAGCAACGCTTTCCCCGGAGGCTCGAGGACCGGTAAGGCGCTTGGCTTTCAAGGTCTTCGTTCGTTGGTCGATGGCTCGAGTGACTCGCACTTCAATCTCGACCGGGATGTTGTTCTGTCTGGTTATCTGCAGACTGGGATTTGACGTTTGAATGAACACCGCATCGTTGCCGAGTAGGTCTTTGCGAGTATTTGCGATCAGGAGTGCGGCCGAGACGCCAGGGGCATCTTGGCTGGACTCGAAGTGGATTCTTGTTGTGGCAATGCCCCGTGAAGCGTCCGCATGAAGAACGAGGTGGTTCTCGTCTCCAGTCAACTCGATGGTGCCGACGTAGGCTTCATGATTCCCTAGCTTTGAGAGGTCGGGAAGTTCGATGGTGTAGGACGAGGCGCCGGAGAGTTTTCCCTCCCGGAGCGTCTTTTCTTTACTGATGACTTTATAGGAAAGGTCGGCCTTGTGATTCAGGGTGAGTTCGACTTTGGCTCTGGTTGAGTCGTAGATATAGTACAGGTCCTGGGCTTTTGCTCGAGTTGCGTTGAGTTGGGCGGTGACGATTTCAAGAGGACGCTGAACGATCGTGAACGGCACCTCGGTGGTTTTGATTCCTCCCGCCTGGTCGGTGGCGATGATGCTGAAGGTAGCCGTTCCCTCCGGCAGGTTGAAATCGGTCAGAGGCACCCTGAATTCACTCTTGGTCGAACTCGGAAACGCGGATCGTCTCTCTCCGGAAACTTCTACTTCCACCCGAGTCACGTCCTGATCGGATCCGCGAATGGAAATGCGAAGATCCTGATCCTTGGGGTCAATACTACGGCTCCCGAGTCCTTCTATCGAGGCGGAGGCAATGTCCCAGGACGAGGCGTCGAGATAGACAAGGGTAAACGCATTCGAAAAGACGGTGGATCCATCCTCCCCTAACGCAGCAAGGTATACGGCTTTTTGAAAGCGCTTGTCTTGCTCACTTGCCTTCAACAAGACCTGAAAGGAATCGCTGCTTGCGACGTTTTCCGCCGTCCATCCGGTGATGGGTGCGGCGCCATCTTTGGGTTCCTCAACAAGAAGGAGTTCGGCGATCTGGAGATCTTGGGGTAACCCGATCAACTGCAGAGTGGATCGCGGCGTCGATGGACCAAAGTAGAGGAAGCTACCGGATATGAGGGTATCCTCAGCGGGTGTGCCGTCGGTGCTTGCCTCATTGTCGATCTTGTAAAGGTCGTAGCGAAGGGTGGAAGTTTCCGGCCAGAAGATATAGCCCAGAAGGAAGCCCAGGATCATCAAGGGAACGGTGACTTTGAGAACTTGCTGAAGTACCGGGGGGTGGACAATTCGCTGGAGGACTTCATACGCCTCGTTTGCGTCCTCCCAGCGATCGTCGCGGCTTTTCTCAAGGCACTTGTCAAGAAAACGAGTAAGCTCTCGCGCTACTCTTCCCTTTCCGACCTTCTCTCTTCGATGGGGTGTCTCCTGATGGATGAGGAGCCAGTCAAGATAACTTTCCGGCGAATCATAGGGGATCCGGCCGGTCAGCATCTCGTAACCCATGATTCCCAGAGAATAGAGATCGGACCGGCCGTCCAGGGCCAACGGGATCGAACCTCGCGGTCGAATATGCACACATTGTTCGGGTGATGCGTATTCCGGGGTACAGGCAGTACAAATTTCTACCGTAGAATTTGACCCACCTGTGGGCATTGTTCCGATGGAAATTCGACCTCCTGGAATCAGCATGGGTTCCAGTCTGTGGTCGGCATCGCGAATCGGTGGCGCGCTTTGCGGGAGAGCGTCGTTTTCGGATCCACCGGTATACTGACCGATGCCGAAGTCAATGACCTTGACCCGCTCATCTCCTGTCGTTTTGTCCTGAACGATGAAAACGTTCTTTGGCTTGAGGTCGAGATGGAGAATCGACTCATTCGAAGAAAGGTGATGAGCTGCTCGTAGTGCGGCAACCGTCTCAAGAAGGATCTGGGCGGTACGCTCCGGGGTTAGCTTTCCATCTTCCTTCATAACTTTTTCGAGGTCTTCACCCTCGAGGAGCTCCATGACGAAGTAATAGGATCCATCCTCCCGTTCGTCAAAGACCTTCCAATCGACGATGTTGGGATGATTGAGCTTGGTCACACGGCGGGCCTCTTCCTTGAGGGATTCATGATCCTTCTTCGTGGGTGCGGCCCTGGCGTTCAGATATTTGACGGCGACCTTGTTTCCGAGGATTTCATCTTCTGCTTCATAGACGGCGCTGAATCCGCCCTTTCCAATTTCCCGCAGGATGCGATATTTTCCACCCAGGAGTTCGCCCGTTATGAGCTCTCCTTCGGGAGTTTCATCGCCCCAAAGAACTCCCGAGTCCCCGGTGGCTGCTACCACTAGCTGAGAGAGTTTCTTGCTCAATGTTCCCAGGTCAGATTGCTCAATCTGGACGGGAACCGAGTCGCCCCGGATGGTGTCCCAGGCAAGGTTACTGTCACCACGGGATGGCTTTTGGGGCTGCTCCAGCGCCTTGTCGATGAGGACGATTTTCTTGACGTCAGCATCCTCGAGATCCTCCGGTTTCATGAGGGTTTCTGCAGGGACGGCGTCTTGGGTCCAGATGGCGACCTTGACCTGCTCTTTCCGATCGACGGTCTCACTCGTTTCAGAGAGGGCCTGAACGCTCTGGCGGATCGCCTCTTCGATTCTTGTGGCAAGGAGAGTGCCGAGAAGATCGCCCTTGGTTTTTCCTTCCTGCAGAGAGAGGATTGTGTCTTTTTCGGCGTGGGTGAGTTCGGCAGCCGTGATGGCCTGTCGGAAGGCCTTGATCACAGCTGGGTTTGCACGAGCTGACCCGGGGGTGATCTTGAGCTCGACTTCGAGCTGTTCGAGTATCCGGTTTTCGAGATTGGAAAGCTTGATTTCAGTCATGGGTCCAAGCACCCTGGGGTGATGCCTCTAGAAACGAATTTGTAGTATTTGACGGTAGAGTGATCCGATGAATCAAGAAGGTGTTTTTCCCAAGACACGTCGAACCTGGATCGGGCAACGCCTTGATGAGGGGAAGGGTGGCCGTGGCCAGGTCAATCGACATATCATGGAGGTTTATGGTCCGTGCCTCCGAGTCTGGTATCTCGGGAGTAGTTTTCGTGTTCTTGGCGAGCCGGAGGACATTATCCACGCCTTCTTTGCAGATCGGCTTCCTCGAGAAGATTTTCTTTTCAAGTGGGCGGCGAGTGGGAAACCTCTTCGACACTGGCTGATCATTGGCTTCGGTTTCTTTCTCCGGGAAACGTTGCGAGACAGAAAGCGAAACCAGAGGTTCTCCGCCTTGCCCGATGAAATTGCTGCGGTCTCCGATGAGGACTCGATGGACAAGATTTTTGCCGAGGTCATCGTGGAGAAGGCCGGAGCGATTGCCAGGGAAAGTTGCCTGTCGAAGGGGCTGTCTCAGCATTGGATGGTGTTTCTGCGTCATCGGTACGAAGGCATCTCATACGGAAAGATCGGGGTCGAATTCGATGTTACTTCCGATCGTGCGGCGGTAATGGCGCGTACCGCCGAGCGACATTTCGTTTCCGCAATTCGCGATCTCTTGAGTCGAGACGGTGTTTTGTCAGAAGAGATGGTTGGCCAGCTCCAATGCCTACTAGAAGCGAGTCGAACATGACCGAAGAAACTCCCCGCGAGTCCGGAGGCGAATCGTCGCCTCAGACGAAAAAACAGACCGCCCGTCTCATCGAGCTGGCCATGACAAAGTCCAACCCCATGGTGGAGGAGCTGCGTCGCAGAATTGAGGCGGAAGACGGTCATCAATGGTTCCTGTCGGTTTTGAATTCGGGCCCCACTGCATTTCTTGGGTCCCCTGATCTTCTGGCGACCGGCCAGATATCTCTTTCTCAGCTCAAACAAATCAAAGAATTAAGTAAATCTCTCGTTGGTCAGAGACGAGATCCCCAGGCTCGGCTCGCGGGAGCGATCGGGTATTTTCTTTCGATCGCAGCCGCTCTGACCCACCATCATACTCGAATTTGCAGCCGCCCTCGGACCGAGTTGGATCCGGTATTACTCGATCTAGCTTCGGTAACTCAATCACCGTGGAGCGAGCTCTTGAGCCGAGCCGCGGTTTCCAAGGAAAAAGAGGCATAGGAAATCCCCTGATCTGACAGATCTTGAATGGCGCTCTGGTTGCCTTTTTCATGGTTTTTGCTCCTCCCCGTGCTCGATCCGAGCAGGAAGTTGTCGACGGACTGCCGTCCGGAAAAGACCACTCCAAGGTGCAGGCATGGTGCTCGAAAGATCGCGCATGACCTCGTTTACGATCCGGGGAGAACGTTTCGACAATAGTTTTCCATAATGGGCGAGACCGGCGGCAACGCTGAAGAAATAAAGGGTCAGCCCCACGACTCGATCTTCTCGGGGCGAATTCTTGGAAAACAGCGACATGCTTTGCTTCTTGAGATAGAGGATGTCCTGGAGAGCGATATGCCCCCGAAGAAGAGTCTCCTCCAGATCGCCGAGATGGTTTGTGGTTGGATGAGCCAAAGAAGCCATCAACCAATCATGGCCATCCGTTTCTCTCAGCCGTTGGATAACTTC
>JAJDCM010000244.1 GCA_029260825.1 Planctomycetota bacterium
ACTCCGGGCTCATGAACCCCTCGGATCTTCTCGAACTCATCCATCATCCAGGCCATGATCTGGGGAGTGGTGTACACGTCGGGTGCGGGAACGTCCTGGGTAACCCCCAAGATGCGGCCAACCTGACCCACGTAAGCGCGGGACAACCTCTCCAGCTCGCCGGAGGTCATTTCCTTGGGATTGCAGGTGACTCCACCCTTTCCACCACCCAGAGGAATATCCACCACGGCGCATTTCCAGGTCATCCAGGCGGCAAGAGCTCGTACGGTATCGATGGTTTCATCCGGGTGAAAACGGAGTCCCCCTTTTGTGGGACCTCGGGAGTCGTTGTATTGGACCCGGTAACCCCGAAAAACTTTGACTTCTCCACTGTCCATGCGAACCGGAAGGGTGACCACGAACTCCCTTCGCGGCCAGCGCAAGGTTTCATGGGTCCCTTTGTCCAGTCCGAGAATTCCCGCAGCTTGATCTAGCTGCTTCTGGGCAATCTCGAATGGATTCAAGGTCTCGGCCATCGATTAGCTCTCCTTACAATACCGCGGCATGCCCGCATTTATCGTTTTCCAAAGAAGTTAGGGCACCAAGCGGTGCTCATCACCTGAATTCATTTCTTTCGTGTCGGCAACTTCGGACCCCGAAGATCCAGGTAGATTATTCACGAAATCCCATACATCACGCGGGCTTAGAGATCATCATGCACTCCCAATTGCCCGAAGTCACGATTTTCCCATCTTGATTCGTCAGATCAACTTGGAGAGTAACCAACCCCCGCGGTGACCGTTCATTCCGCTTTTTTTTCTCGACCACCGTCAGGATCAAATGCACCGTGTCATTGAAGTAGATCGGGGAGAGATAATGAATGGATTGGCTCTTTAACGCCAGAATTGTTCCTTCAAAAATCCCAACTCGAGCGGCCAGACCCGAAGCCACGGCTACTCCCAGCAGACCGTGGGCGATCCGCCTCCCATGGGGCGTCCCCCTGGCAAACTCTGCATCCGTGTGAAGAGACGTGTAATCACCGGAGACGCCGGCAAACGCCACCACATCGGACTCGGTAATGGTCCGGCCGGGGGACTCGAATTTGGCCCCAATTTCAAACTCTTCGAAGGTGCGACCCCGGGTTTCTTGGGCCATGGAACGTCCTCCGGATTTCAAAGAAGATCGGACAAAAGAAACTAACCAATCAAACTCCAGGCATAAAGGGCCTGCCTCCGCCCGTGCCCTTGAAGCTACACATTCGTCATGACAAACTCCACCGCCACAAACAATTCCATCCAGGACTTCAAGGAGATTCAACAATCATGGCCCAGGAAAAAATCCTCATCACAGGTGCCGCGGGCATGCTTGGAAAACAGCTCATCTCCCAGTGCCCTGACGTCTTTGAGCCCGTGGGAGTCGATCTTAAGGAATTCGACATCACCGACCTCTCCGCGTTTCGAAAGTGGGTAGGCGATGTAAGACCGGCTCATATCATCCACGGCGCCGCCATGACCAACGTCGACGGCTGTGAGACCGCGATTGAAGGGGCCATGAAGGTCAATGGCTTTGGCGCCCGCAATGCGGCGATTGCCGCCGAAGAGGCCGGGGCATCCATCCTATACGTCTCCACCGACTATGTTTTTGATGGTGAACACGAGGGGGAATACTTCGAAACCGACCCCACCTGCCCCATGAGCTCATACGGCCGATCCAAGCTCGCGGGCGAGATCTACACCATGAGCCTCACCAACCGGTACCACATTGTTCGAACCCAATGGCTCTACGGGGCTGCCGGGAAGAACTTCGTCGACACCATCAAGAACGCCGGGCACGAACGAGACGAGCTCAATGTGGTCAACGACCAGCACGGTTGTCCCACGTACGCCCGAGATCTCACCAATGGCATCTATCACATCTTGACCCAGGATGCGGGCTACGGGATCTATCACTGCTCCGGAAAAGGCAGTTGCACCTGGTTTGACTTCGCAAAGAAAATCGTGGAGCTCAGTGGGGGAAAAGCGGTCGTACACCCCATGTCATCCGAAAAGCTGGACCGGCCCGCTCCTCGGCCTCGCAACAGCGCACTGCGCAACCTCAGTCTTGAACTCACGGTGGGAGATCCGACTCCGCCCTGGGAGGATGCCCTTCGCGACTACCTCACTGCGTGACGATGGTGATGGCTTTCTGCAGTACTTCCGGAACCCCGTCCGTCACGTTTTCGTTCTTCAGGTCAGCTACTTCGAACCATCGAGCATCCGCTGCATCGGTTGCCGGCATTACATCCAGTGCACCTCGGGGATGACACAGAAGATCGACGATCACGTAGTGAAACTCAAGGTTGCCGGAAGTGTCCGGAACGAGCGCCTCATACACTTCAACCACGTCGGCAACCTCGACATGAAGCCCGGTTTCTTCGAGAATTTCTCGGGCACATGCCTCACGAATTCGCTCCCCGAACCGGACCTTGCCCCCCGGAAAGGTCCATTTCCCAAGATGCGGTTCCGTACCTCGCCTCACCAGTAAAACCCTCCCTTGGGAGAGCACCACCCCGGCTGCGGCGACCCGGGGAATCCCTCGGTTTTCATTCGATCCAGTCATGGAGACATGATAAGCGAAACGCCCCCCAGACCCAAAGGCAAGGGAGGCGGATCGGAGCTAGAATCCTTGCTTATCCGTCAATCACCGCCTACTTCTTGAAGGTCACCTGGAGAACCACGTCGGAGTCGCCCAGGTCACCGGAAAGACCGGTTAGAACCGCTGGCCTACCTGCAGAAAGGTCAAGAGATCGATCCACCGTGAAAGTTGTCACCGATGGCATGGTGATCCCACCCAGGAACCTGACTTTGGGGTCGAAGATCGTCGAGGGTTCTTGAAGAACATGGGCTTTGCCCTGAAGAGCAAACGAATATCCTCCCCCGATTTGTTTTGTGACCGTCCCGCGAAAGTGCATCGCGTCATAGACCACACCAACCCACGGGTCGCCACCGGCCGCCTTCTGGGCCACTTCCACGTCGTAATCAAGGACATGGAGCCACTGATTTCCTGCCACAGCCGAAAACGGAACCCCCAATGTCACCGGCAGCACAAAGTGGCCCAAACGCTGAACGCTCTCGCCAGTCCGTCTCTCCAGCAAGAACTCGACCGTTCCGCTATCTCGATAACGTTTTGCCTGGCCCGAAATCATCGCATCGATCCCGTTGATGAGAGCCCGGTCACCACTGACAAAAATCCAGTTTCCCGCATTCCAGATGTTTGAATCCCCCTCCTCGAAACCGGGGAAAGTCTCATGGATTCGCTCGGTCATGGGGTCAACACTTCGACCGGAAAAGTAGGCAGACAACGGCGGTCCCCCGTCACCTCCTTCTGCTCCATCGAGGGAACTGATATCGAGATCTCCATGGTTGGCCGGAGTCATTTGAATTCTACCGAGCTGAGCCGCTTCGAGATCAAAGGCAGCAAAGTATCGTCCGGAAGACAGCTCGATTCCGCTGGTCACGTCCGAAGCTGAATTCTTTGAATCGACACGAACCACGTAATTTCTCCCCCCCGAAAAGAGCCGCGAAGAGCTGGTCAAGAAGGCCGATTTCCCCCGAGGTACGTGAAAACTCGAAACCAGCGTGGCAAAGTTTCGGTCCGGACTCTGTAGCGTCGCGGGTAGATCCGGATACAAACCCCGGTCCCCTCCAAGGACAAGGCCTGTGCATCCCAGATTCTCCTCCGCGATGTTTTCGAGTCGCATCAACCGCAGGGATAGGTCAAGAAGCAAACTCCCGTCTCTGGCCCGACTTCCCGATGCATGAACCGTCACTCCCTCTCCAACAACGCTCACTACCGGATCCGCAATCACTGAGGAGTCCGCAATCTCGAGGTCATAGTCGGCGAGGAAAGAGTGAAAGGTCTGGCTCGTTTCCATGACCGGCTGACCCGATCGCAGAAGCAGATTCTTGCCAAGAACCTTCTTCCAGCCTGCCGATTCCCTGCCTCGACTGACAAGGGCATCCGCGTCGGAATTTGAAAGAATCGCGCCCTGGTCGATCTTGACATCACTCGAGTTCGCCTGATAGACCGTGAGCTGAACCTCAACCGTTCCGTAAACCCGACGATTCATGTAGGCCAGCAGTTTCTTGGTCTCGTCAATCACGGATTGAGGAGCCCTCATGACTCCAACTCCATCGACAAGATCCAACCTCCGGCCGGCAAGATCCCACTGATCCGGTTGAACAAGCTCTCGAATAAAATCGAGTATCATCTCTTCTGAATGCCCTTCGGATTCATCAACATCCATTTCAACTTCCGTATACAGTGACTGACCGCTTCCCGGAAGAATTGGTGGAACCAGGCTCCAAGCAAGAGGAGCCGATCCAGGCCAGCTGGGAAGGTCAATCGCCTCCAGCACCAGCTCCGGCGCTTCGTTTCCCCGGATGGGTGTCGAGCCGACTCCGACAAAGGCCACTGCCACCAGAGCAAAAACAAGTTTCCTGAACAGACACATGCGACTTCTCCTTCTATTTCAGATAGAGTATTATCTATTATTCACTTAGTTCCAAAGACAATCGACTTCGAGTTCTTCTCAAGTTCAGTCAAACGGAGCTAGGATGATCGAAGACTCTGGGAAATTCGCCTGACCGTGCTCGGGGCCGGGAAGCGTCCCCCATCCCTCCATCGACGCACCGCCCTGGACACCAGCGACTTCAGGCGGGCGGAATATCCGCCTGAAGGCGTCAGGCCCGGGTCTCGAGGGGTCAACCGATACGCAGAGAGCAAGGCGGCTGCTCGCACCAGCGGTTCTTCGGATTCGACAAGATAGGCATCGAGTTGAGGACGTAGCTGCGGAATATCGACTTCACCGAGTGCCAGCAATATCTCAACCCGCATCTCAGGAGACACGATCACTCGAGCGATTGCTAGCAAACACTCTCCCGATCGAAGCCCCTTATCTTCGTGAAGACCAAGCACCAGGCGGCGTATTTCCACCTGAGTCAGGTTGGTCAAAAGCGCTTCGAAGTCCTCTTCGTCTTTTTCCAGATCTTTCACGATTGAGACAAGGGCGGTGTGGGTGTAGCGGCTACTCTTTCCTTCGGAGAGCTGGGCCAGCAACTCCGCTGCCTCCGCGCCCCCGATTTCCACAAGTGCCCAAAGTCCGCGGGAGGGAAGGTCGGTCGATTGGGAGAAGCTTCGGAGAGCCGAGACTGCACCCTCCAGGCGAAGAAGCCCCATGACATGGAGCGCTTGATCCAGAGTCAAAACGCTCCGACCTCCGCTCCGATCTCCCTTGATGGCCGCGATCACTTCCGCTTCCACGTCCTCCAACCTTCTGATGTTCTCGACAAGAGGCTCTTTTGGCGCACCTAGTTCGTACAACGACACCAGCGAGTCGAGGGCAGAAGTCCCCATCGACCCGAGGGCCGTCATCGCAACAATCAGATCTTCTTCCCGGGATTCCTCTGGTCTCCTGTCGTTGGATTCCAGCCGGTCAGCGGCAAAACGATACAGAGTCTCTTCCGCCTCCACGGATCCGATTGCGGCCAGACTCTTCAGCACCAGCGAAGGATCCTCGGCCTCACTCATCCAGGAGGCAAGTTGATCAACCGCTCCGCTCACCCGAAATCTTCCCAGAGCCTCAACCGCAACAGAACTCAACCGCTCATCCCGCAAACATCGAGCCACCACGTAAAGGTCCGCCGGACGAGCAGTCCTACCCAGGATGCGTAGTGCAGTCTTACTCACCAGGAGGTTTTCATGCCGGGTCATCCGGCTGACGTGAGTTTCAACCGGCCAGCCTTCCTTCCTCAGCTTCTCCATCCTCATTTCGAACACAGGAAGAAGCAAATCGTCTTCCTCCTCGGAACACGCATAGAGAGCAGCAGCGATTTCATCCCGAACCAGCGGAAGCTTCAGAAGTTCGTCGTCTTCCCCATCATTCGTTCTTTGGACGGAAATGGCACCATTTCCGGAGGTCGTATCCTCGGTGGATGCGATCCGCTCTTGCGGAACAACCCGTGGCAAGGAGGACTCTTCGGGAGACGGTTTTGTCTTCGTCTCGCCGTTGTTGGCGGACGTGCTTTTCTCATCCGATACCTGGAAAAGGTCGGATTTCCCGAAAATTCCGTAGAGCCCGCCTGCCGTGGCAAGAACCAGAAACACGGCGGCGACCCGGCCGAACCGAAGGAACAGCCTCTGGATCAAAGGAGCCTTGTTACCCGAAAAAACAGCGGCAGCGACCCGATCAGAAAGCCCTTGGGTTGGGGCACTGGATCGATTGCTCAACGTCTCGGAAAGCCGGGGCTCCATGCTCCTCAGCATCGAAACGAGCTCTCGACATTCCTCACAATCCAAAAGGTGTTTCTCGAACTCACGCCGGTCTTCCGACGAAAGGGCATCGTCCACCAAGTAGTAGGCCGAGTCGCTTTTCTTACAGGTCATGACTTTCCCCGTTTCCTGGCAGGCTTCTGGACGCTTTGCAAACGCCTCAGCAATATTTTTCGAGCTTCGGCCACATAGACCCGGGAACTTGCGGTCGTCGTCCCCAGTATCTTCGCGATCTCCTGATGAGGAAGGCCTTGGTCGACCCGAAGCAGGAGGGCAGCTCGGTGACGGGAGGAAAGCTGATCAACTCCGGTGAGTAATTCCTTCAACTCTTCCGCCCCGGAAGCCGCTGTCTCGGGCGAAAGGTCCCGAGTCGAGGTCACCCGCTCCGCATCCGGATTCAGTTCGAGAGACTGGGTGGAAAAACCATCGGACTTGCGCCTTCGCAACGCGTCCCGACAGATGTTCAAGGTAATCTGGTACATCCAGGTCGAGAAAGAAGACGCCCGTCGAAACCCGGAAAGTTTCCTGTAGGCCCGACAAAATGCTTCCTGGGTCACGTCTTCGGCATCGACTCGAGATCCCAGCATGCCCACGGCAAGCTTCATCACCTGGGAAGAATGGCTGCGAATCAGCTCCTCGAAAGCAGGATGATCCCCCTTCTGGGACAGGTGCACCAGCTCGGCCTCGCTCGACGGCCTCCCCGTCGGCAAAGGGCTTTTATCCCCCGGATCGCAACCCACCGGATCTCGACCTGATAGTTCCTTGGATTCAGCCAAGCTCAGGCTACCTACTTGCATTCTCTTCGTGGCCTCTCCATCGGCTCACCCCACATCAGGCTTACCGACACGAACGATGAGAACAGGAACTCCATGATAAGGAGAGCAAAGTCCCGCCTCGATACGCCCGTTTGGACGCCCCCCGGGCCAGACCGTTAATCAGCTATTTTGAATTCGAGGGGGCATCCCTGGACTCTCAAGCCCGTCGCAGAGAGGTCGATTCTCCGAAACTTCAAGTTTCCCAGACATTTGCGCCGATGGAAAGAGCATTCCCCACTCTTAAGGAGGAGAGCTCAATGAGTAACATCGACGATGGAAAACGGGAGCACGGTCGCTGGGAGACCCGGCTCGAGATCACCTTTGCGACTCTGGATGACGGAGGGAGGCGGCTTATTTCCGGAGAAGCTCGCGATCTGAGCGCAGGTGGGA
>JAJDCM010000245.1 GCA_029260825.1 Planctomycetota bacterium
TTTCTGGAGCCTCTGCTGTCGGGAAGGTCTTGCCAAAGGTCCCATCGATGTGAAGTGTTCCGTTCTGGCAGAGAATCACAGCGCGTTCGATGATGTTCTGGAGTTCACGGATGTTCCCTGGCCAGTCGTATTGCCGAAGCGTCTCTTGAACGTGGATGGGGATTGTCTCGATCTTCTTTCCCATCTTCTCGGCGTACTTGAGAACGAAGTAGGCCACCAGTGGCGGTATATCGTCTCTTCTTTCCCGAAGGGCAGGGACACGGATGGGAAACACGTTGAGTCGGTAGTACAGGTCCTCTCGGAACTCTCCGGCCAAGACCATCTTGTTGAGATCACGATGTGTGGCGGCAACAATCCTGACATCGGTTTTCATGGTTCGTGATCCGCCAAGCCGTTCGAATTCGTCGATTATAGCCGGTATTTCATGGTGTACGAAATATCGTGCAAGAGGATGTCGCCGAGGAGAGATCATGAACCGTTCATTCCTCGCAGCCACACTTGCCTTCAATGCCCTTTTGCCCGCGGGTGGAATTGCCGGGGAAGCGAATTCCCGGCACTCGGAGCTCGTTGTTGAAGACGAGAGTTCAAACGTCCTTCACCGGACGGCTCAGATTGATGGGATTGAACTCTTTTACCGGGAAGCGGGAAGAAAGGAGGCGCCAACCCTGGTGCTCCTCCATGGATTTCCGACTTCGTCCCACATGTTTCGGGATCTGATTCCCGAGCTTGCCGGAAGTTACCGAGTCATTGCTTCTGACTACCCGGGCTTTGGCGCGAGCTCGGCGCCGAGTGTGGATGAGTGGGACTACTCTTTCGATTATATCGCAGCGGTTGTAGATCAACTTCTCGAGAAGATCGGGGCCAATCGTTACACCCTCTATGTCATGGACTATGGTGCTCCGGTCGGGTTTCGGATTGCCGCTCTTCATCCGGATCGAGTAGAGGGGCTTATCGTCCAGAACGGAAACGCCTATGATGGCAGGCCTACTTCCGAAAGCACCAACCGCCGACTCTCATCGTCTGGGGAAAGAATGACGTGATCTTTCCTGCGGAAGGTGCTCACCCCTACTTGCGGGACCTTCCAGAGGCCGAGCTTCACCTTCTCAACACGGGGCACTTTGCCATCGAGGAAGATGGAGACGTGATCGCACGGTTGATCCAGAGCTTCATGAAGCGCCAGGTCTTGAGAACGGACGAGGCCATCGCGTCTCCCGCTGCTGGATCTTAAGCTCTGGGAGAACTCTTGATTCACCTCAATAGCACCAATCTGGCGATCACGCTTACCGAGTGATTCAAGAATGGAGGTCCCATCCTTCTGGTGCGGCCTCCGTTTCATTGTGCGGGTTCGAAGTCGAGTCACCCCACGCAAGCAGGATGAGAGCACGACTGCTCATTTTGCCAAGAATCTGAATTCGATCTATGAGTCCTGGTGAAGAGGCGTTACTATTCTGAAGGACGGTCCTTTCGCTTGTTGATCGAGCATTCGGAGCGTGATCGAGGCGGGAGTCTGATCCGGGCGAATCATCGCCTCAGCCCCGGAGGATATTCGATCATGAGCAATACCTCGATTGCCAGTCGCGCGGCATGCGCTGTCGTTTTCTTCTTGCTTTGCGGACAGGCCGCTTCGGCCCAGGTGCCCGTTGAGGTCGTGAAGCTCATTGCGGAGGACGCAGCACCCAACGCCAGATTTGGGAGCGCCGTTTCCCTCTCCAACGACCTCATGGTCATCGGAGCTCCTGGGTCGAATCTCGCCGCACCCGGAGGAGGAGCGGTGCACATCTATCGGCGCATCGACGGTCGGTGGGAGGAAGAGCAAGTTCTCATTGCTTCGGATGCGGACCCCGGTGCGAACTTTGGCTGCTCGGTAGGAATGGACTCTCGAGCGGTTGCCACGCGGATCCTCGTGGGGGCCAAGTTCCATGGCGAGTCCGGGAACAATCCGGGTCGTGCCTATGTTTTTGAGTTCACTGAAGGCCACTGGATCGAGACCGTTGCGCTCTCACCCTTTTCGGCGGTGAGCGGGGCTCAGTTCGGTTTTGCCGTCGCTCTGAGCGGTGACACGGCGGTGATTTCGGCCATCCTCGAAGGCGGGACGGGAGCGGTTTATGTCTACCAGCTTCGGAATGGAAGCTGGATCCAGAGTGGACGGTTCGATAACGGACTCTTTGGCTCCCACTCCTTCGGGGAATCTGTGGCAATTGACGGGGAGTGGATCCTTGCTGGCGATCCCCCGGAGTCTCAGGTGGTTCTTTTTCGCCGGGACGGTGACGACTGGCAACGTTTCGATGACTTTCGTCTGGTCGGTGGCTCTTCTCTTGCGATTGATGGTTTGACATTCATCACGGGGCATGTTCCGGAATCCGCCGGAACCGCCGGCGAAGCCTTCGTGTTTTCCTTCGACGGGGTCACCTGGAATGAGACTAATCGACTAGAGGCCTCGGATTCCGATGGCAGTGAAAACGGGTTCGGCGCTGCGGTGGCGTTGCGCGACAATTTTGCTGTTGTCGGTGCGCCTCTCGTGTCGGGTGCTGGTCCCGGTGAAGGCGCGGCGTACGTCTTTTCGAGGAATGGCAATGACTGGAACGAGATTGCGAAGATGACTCCCTCGACCGGTGCACCCATCACCCGCTCGTTCGCCGGATCTCTTGCTGTGTCGCGTGACTCGATTGTCGCCGGAGTTGGTTTCGACGATGAGGCCGGGATCTCGGCCGGAGCCGGGTTTGTCTTTCTTCGAGGCAAGGTGCTGGCTGGTACCGTGGACATCGGCGACGGCTCTCCACCGCATGACGTTTTCACCGTGAACGGGGAGACCGGGGGCGCAACCCGGGTGGTCAGCGTCACCGCCGGCGAGAGCGTGACCCTTGGCGTTGGACGAGCACCCTCCTTTGTTCGGGGCGCCTATGCGTTTTGGATCATCGACGGTCCAGTGACTGCCGGAGGACCACTTTTTCGGAAGAGGGGCGCTCGCACGTTCAAGCTGGGTACGGGCGCCGCGTGTCTCCCGGTCACGAACACCGTCGCGCCAGGACTCTGTCCCTGTCCGTCCGAGACATTCTTGACCGGATGGACGTCAAAGGGGCTCGGGCCGTCGGCGGCGTCCCGGTTCTGCCTGAATGCTTCTCCTGGATTCCCGCTGGCGCCGACTGGTTTCGCGGTAACCTTCCCGGTAGGAGACTTCTTGATCGGGGGGCTAGTAGATGACCGGAACTCGTTCTATTCTCCCGACTACGATATCTCGGTCGGGAACTGGATCCGAGTCGAATCCAGGTGAGCCACCCCGTTATCAGGCTCATCAATCATCATTGCTTCGACCACCCAGGAGTCCCAGTCGATAGGCCCAGTAGAGAAGGGTCAAGAGAGACGTAATAAACGCGGCAACATAGGTCAGAGCCGCCGCGTTGAGAACACTTCTGGCCCCGTCGAGTTCTTCTCTTGTTGCGTAGCCTCCTTGTTCCAGGGTGACAAGAGCCCTGCGGCTTGCATCAAACTCGACGGGTAAAGTAACGAGAGTAAACACGGTCGTCATCCCGAACAGTGCAATGCCAAGAAGGGAAAGGGTCGTGCCCGTGGCGGTGGCCACCCCGCCGAGCATGGCCGCGATCATCAGGACCAGGAAGGAGATCCCTCCTCCCGTATTGGCGAGTGGAACCCACGCCGAGCGAAACTTGAGAGGGGCGTAGTGCTTGCTGTCCTGAATCGCGTGTCCGACTTCATGGGCGGCTACTCCAAAGGCGGAGATGCTATTTGATCCGTACACGGGCTCACTGAGGCGGAGAATCTTTCGGGCCGGGTCATAGTGGTCGCTCAAAGTTCCGGCGACCGGTTCAACTCTTACATCGTGAATATCGTTGTCTCTCAGGATATTCCGTGCCACGTCGGCTCCCGTCATCCCGGATCGGGTTCGAATTTTGCTGTAGCGACGAAAAGTCCCTTTGACCTTGAAATTCGCCCAGATGCTGAGCACTGCTCCTACGCCGATGACCAGCCAGTAGATTGGATCAAAGAACATTTCTCACCTCCCTTTTTGAGATGGACATTTCCTCATGGCGATTCGATGAATTCGCCACGTAGTCCTTTCCCCAGGCTCATGATCTATTCGCTCCCGAACCCGGGGGATTGCCAAATAAAGAAGCAAAAGGAATACCAATCGAGCACATCCGTTCCGGTTTCTCTGGGTTTCTAGTCATGGGCGTCTTTCTGAGGTTTTTGCGGGGCGCTGATTCAACCCTTCTTCCCGGAAGGGATAGACTTGGCAGTGTCATAATGTCAGTCTTGCGGGCGTTTTGAGACAAAGAAACCGTGCTGGAGGATTTGAATTCGTGTCGATTGCTTCGAGTGTTGAGATTGGAAACTACGTCTGCCTTGCGGTTTCCAGTCTGTCGTTTGGGACGATCATGGTTGTGGGGGGAGGCCTCGTCTTTGCCTCGAGCTTGTTTGGTGTGCTGGCCCTGCGGGCCCAGGGGATCGAGAATGATTCTATCTTCAAGTTCTTCATTCGTCTGAGTCCGAAGCAGTATTCGATCTATCGCCTGTTCCCGATCGTGCTCGCCTTTTTGGGATTGTTCAACGTTTTTGCTTGGGTTGTTTACCGTGAGAATATCATTGCTGCTCCGCTCTGGTTGGGGGCGGCGCTTCTTCAGCGCGTGTGGCTTCTGGGTTTTGAGAAGTCCCCGGCGGGCAAAGATACTCTTGGAAGAATCGCTCAGGAAGTGGAGGGGCCGCGGCGCATCGGGTTGGCTCGACTCTGGGTGCTGATTCCGTTTGCTCTTGCAGCCTTGATCGTTTGTGAACTCATGCTTCCACCGGGGCACAAAGACGTTGCTCGAATCACTCATTTGCATGGCGGAGTGATCCATGCAGAAGGTCAGCTGTCCTATGAAAACCACATGCCAGGGGAGTTCTTTGATCAGGCTAGACCTGGCGATACTCTCAACCTGGAACTGTCTCGATTCTTCTATCTCTGGGACACAGCGGATTTGATCCGGGACGATCAAGTCGTGGCCACGTCTCATAGCCGTCATTTTTATCACCTTCCGATCTGGGTTTTGCTTCTCTTGAGCACGGGGGTTGTTTTCTTGCCAAAGAAAGTCCTCTCGAGGAACTGGACAGGGATCAGGGCTTGGCTCTGCGTTGTGGTGGCGATGTCTTCCCTGCTTCTGCTTGTCGTCCTCTTGGTGGAGATGGGTTTGGTCGTGCCTCCGAGTTGACCCCTGATCAGCTCAGCTTCTCCTTCCGGATTCTCTTAGATTCTGGATGATGGATCGCATATCATTCGGTCCGAGTGGAAAAGCGGCTCTGGAATCCCTCCTCCCCAATTGTTTCGAGGAAGGCGCAGCTTTCTCTGATCCGGGTCGCGCAAAGGAAATGACGTGGAGAAGCGCCAAAAGGACGTGCACGCGTAGATGTCGAGACCCTTGGTTATTCTGGGGCTTGAAATAGCTGGCCTCATTTTCTTGATGATTTGCGCGATCCTTCTCCGCCACCGCAAGCTCCCCTTTCTGCGAATTGCCTGGAGAAGGTTGTCCGCGATCGGCGATCGGTCCGGGTCGATTCTGCTGAGCGGGATCATCATGTTTTTTCTTGGTGCTTTACTCACCACCATTCACGTGCCGGTTCCCGCGGTCCATGATGAATTCAGCTACTTGCTGGGGGCTGAGACCTTTGCGAGCGGACGTCTGACCAATCCGACTCATCCCCAGTGGGCTCATCTGGAAAGCTTTCACATCATTCATGAGCCAACTTACAACTCCAAATATCCCCCGGCTCAGAGCCTTCTTCTGGCGCTTGGTCTTCTCCTTGCCGGCCATGCGATCGTCGGAGTTTGGATTGGATCAGCGCTGCTAGCAGGGGCAACTTGCTGGATGCTTCGTGGATGGGTCCCGGGACGCTGGGCATTTCTTGGAAGTCTTGTTCTGATCTTTCACTCCCACTACCTGTTCAACTGGGGACAGAGCTTTTGGGGAGGGGGCGTTGGGATGCTTGGAGGCGCCCTCTTGCTTGGAGCCCTGCCGAGAGTCATCGCCTGTCCTCGGGCTCGAGACGCGATCTTGATGGCGATCGGGGTTGGAATTCTCGCGAACAGTCGACCCTTCGAAGGGGTTGTTGCCTGTCTTCCGGTTGGTCTGGCCATGCTCTTTGCATGGTTTCGAAAGGCGCCGAGTGGAGGCAGGCCCAGGCCTTCGGTTCGTCGGATTTTGATGGGATTCTTCCTGCCCGCTTCTGCCGTCCTGGTGCTGATTGGTGGAGCGATGCTCTACTACAATAGCCAGGTCACGGGGGATCCTCTCCGGATGCCTTACATGGTTCATGAGGAGGCTTACGGAGTCTGTCCGCTTTTTCTCTGGCAGGAAACTGCGCGTGAGCCTGTTTATCAGAACGAAATCATTCGTGACTTCCACACCCGCATCGCTCTGCATGCCTACAATGTCCAGCAGACCTTTTCCGGGCTTCTATCGATCAAAGGAAGGAACTTGATTCTTCAGGTCTATTTCTTTCTCGGCGGGATCCTGGGTCTTTGCGTCGCCTTTTCTCTGCCCTTGTTGCGTCGTTCATCTGTCCTGTTTGCGACCGGTACGCTGTCTCTTGCCTGGCTGGCCGAAGTCGGTGTGCCCTGGACGCTATTTCACTATTTCTCGCCGACCTTGCCACTTCTCCTGTTGTTAGTGACGCTGGGAATGCGCAAGTTGCGGGCGCTTCGCTTCAAGGGAGCCCGGGTTGGCCGCACGTTTTTTGCCGGTCTGATGATCCTCCACGGGCTTGGTTTTGCTCTTTCCTTCCAGGAGCACTTCAGCAAGACGGAACGTCAGAAGAAGCACTGGGCACAGCGGCGCGCCGATCTTCTTGAGCAGCTTGAAAAGAGGGGCGGGCAGCATCTGGTCGTCGTTCGGTATGGGCCGAGCCACACTGCTCAGGACTCGGAGTGGGTCTACAACGAGGCAGATATCGACGCTTCGGATGTTGTCTGGGCCCGGGATCTGGGAGAGAAAAGAAACCGAGATTTATATCGTTACTTTCGAGGCCGAAAGAAGTGGCTTTTGTCGATCGACAAGGAAAGTACGGAGATAACTCCCCACTAGTGATTTCAAACCGTTTTCTTGACCCGATCCGGGGGTTTTTGGGCAACGCTCCGGCTCGCCTGGGCTCGCATGAGGTCGAGCATGCTCAGGAGAAAGCTCGTGACCCACAAGACGGCTGCCATCACCAGCAGAAGGGAAGAAAGAACTGCCCTTGACCAGTGCATATTGACATGACTGGTAGCGAGATATTCGACCATCCCGGGAAGTGAAACCAGGACGGCCACGATGACCAGGAATACGCCGAAAAGAAGGCGTGATCGGGGGTGAAACAGCTTGGCCACGATTGCCGTCACTCCGGTGCCAGCCGGAGTGCGACCATGGGCTTGGGCCGCGATGCGTTCCGCCACCATGGCGGCGCATACCAGCAAGGCGCCCACGGTAGCCGAGAGGGCGGAGAAGAGGATCCGATAGACCATCCATTCTTCAAGCCTTCTCACCTGGATGTACATCAGTAGTGGAGAAAATCCCATCACCACCATGACCAGGAAGCACACTCCAGCCAGAAGAAGAAGGGGGCGGGCCGGACGGTAGCACATTGCGGCCTGAATGATGACTCGAAGAAATCGGACTCCGTCCCGGACGACAGAGAGCTTGGATCGACCCACTCGCTCCGAGTAGGACATCGGGACTTCGACCATGCGCAGGCTTCCTTCGAGAAGAACCTTTGCGCTCATCGCGGGGGTGAAATGAAGTCCGTCAGGGAGGGGATACAGGTCGGGGAGAGAGGATCTTCGGATTACCCGCATCCCGCTCGCCGTGTCTCCGACCGTGCGCTTGCTGAGAATCCCCAAGATCCAGGCAAAGATGGTGTTGCCACAGGCGCGAAGTCGAGGCATTTCGCTCCCGGGCCCCATTCTTGAGCCGAGGACAACGTCGGCCTTTTCTTCCTCCTGGACCCGGCAGAAGTCGGCAAAGGCCAGTGGGTCGCAAGTCCCGTCCGCATCCAGGAAACTCACCAATTCACCGGAGCCGTACTCAAAACCACTCTTGATGGCAGCTCCGTACCCCCGATTCTTCGCGAACGCGAGAACGGAAACACCGTCATACCCGCAGGCGATTTCTTCCGTGCGATCGATCGATCCATCGCTGACCACGACGAGCTCCACGGAATCGACCGGACTGGTCGCTACGATGGCTTCTTTTGCCTCGAGGCAGCGCTCGACGGTCTTGCCGATGGCCTCCTCTTCATTGTAGGCGGGGATCACGATGGTGAGTTTTGTGCCCGCGCTCTTGGAGTGCGGGGGGCTAGCGGCATTCATGGACCCGTGATCATCCCAAAACAGTATTCCAGACTCTCGCCGGGATCCCAGGTCGGTCCCCGTTTTTTTTCTCAACGATCCATGGTACCCCTGATCATCCCGGTCGGCAAGCCATGGAATTCGGATCATTCATCGACGCCCACCTTTTCAGGACCACGGGAGCGTATTCACAGGATGCTGGAGCCCATATTTGGTAAGTTTTCTCCTGGCTTTGAGCCTCAGTCCTTTGAATTCGTCCCGATAGTGAGGATTCAGCATGCGAACCTTCCCTCATCTTCTATGTGGCTTGTGCCTGTGCGCGATCTCCTCTCTTTTCTTCTCGTCGGGAGTGAGCTCTCAGCCACGAACCGTTCCCGGAGGCCCTCCTGCGGCAAGCCCTCCAAGGCTTCCGGATGGCATCTCTCGCGAGGGCATGTGGCCGGCTCCCACCACGGAAGATTGGGCCAAGCCCTGTCTCATTCCTTTTCAGCGGACCTGGGAAGATGCGGTTGCGGTGGCTGAAGAGACCCAGAGGGCGATCCTCATCTGTGTAAACATGGATGGCGAGATTGCGAGTGAGCATTATGCCGGTATTCGTTATCGCCGGCCGGACACCGCGTCCCTTTATGATCCCTACGTGTGCGTGATTGCCTCGGTCTATCGTCATTCGCCCCGGGACCATGATGATGAGGGGCGACGGATTCTCTGTCCGCGTTTTGGGAGCGTGACATGCGGCGAGCACATTACCATCGAGCCGATCCTCTATGAGAAGTACTTCGAGGGAGATCGGATATCACCTCGTCACATCATGATCGAGCTGGATGGGTCCGAGGTGTACGATATCTTTCACGCGTGGGATACAAGTTCGGTGTTCACGACGATCGTGGACGGAATTACCAATCGAGAAATTCAGGGGAAGAACATCGTGCGGGGCGATCGTCCCGTTCTTGAGCGGGTTGATAGCCGGGACAACGCCGATCGCACTGCCATCGAGAGGGCCTATCTTGAGGGGGACGCAACCACGCGTCGTGCGTTGCTCCTTGCAGCCGCAGAGCATGACGACAAGGCTCACATGGACCTTCTTCGCCTCGGAGTCTTTAGCTTTGATGTGGAGCTGAGTCGTCTAGCTCGAAGTAAGCTTGCTGAGAGTCGAAGTGAATCGGCGATCGACCTCATTCCCGAGGCCCTACGTATGTCTCTGGAAGAGAAGGAGCGAGAGGCGCTCCTTGAAGCCTTGGCGAGGCTGGGAGAGGCGTCTCAATCGGAAAGGGCACAGTGGGTGTCTGTTGTCCATCGGGGTCTTGCCACGAGATCAAAGGCAGTCAATGTGGAAGGTTTGACCGCAGCCCTCACCGGAGCCGAGTACCCGGCGTCCGTCGGGACGGTGGAGGTGCGGGCAGACAAGCTCAAGGTTCAGGACGAGGGGTCCGTTGCGGAGGTAGAAGATTCATCGGTCCTCCTTGAGAAGGCGGAGACGGCGCTCTATCTCGGGCTCGAGGGCCTTGATGCTTTCGGTGCCTCACCCAGGACCGAAAATCTGATGACCTCCGATCCGGCGACGGCGCGGCTCATGACCCGATCGAGGCTGAGCGAAGCCAGGCGAATCGCCAGGGCTGCCGAGGAGAAGGGAGCCAGTGGGTGGCGCCTTGATTCGATCAACGCCCTTTCGACTTATTATCTTGGCGATGCCGAGGCGGCCTATCCAATGGCCGAGAAGGCGGTCGAGTCGATGGTGTCCGGTGGAACGGACTGGGTGACCATGGCGGTTCTGACTGTCTTTGCCGAGGGGCGTTTCAAGTCCATCAAGGCTGCAGTTCGGGCGGAGAAACGCTGGCCCCCTCGGTGGCTGACGGATGTTCATTCCGCGTATGTGGTTCTCCTTCAGCATCCGCTCACCACCGATTCCCAGATCGTCTGGCATTACGACTTCTTGACCTGGCTGGGCGCGGACGTGAGGAGAAAAGGCTATCTTCAGAAAGGGCTCGAGCGATTTCCCGAGTCCTGGATTCTTCACGACCGATTGCGAGCACGCATCCTGGAGAAGGAAGGGTCCGAGGGACTGGAGCCTGCCTATGACAGGATGCTTGAAGTCCATGGTGAGTCATCGAGCCTTCTCTGGTTTGCCGGGCTGGCATCCTTCCAGAATGCTGAGTATCTGCGGCGGGCCCAGAAACAAGACGACGCGGCGGATGCCTATTCACGGTCAATCGCCCGGTACGACAAAGCAATCGCTCTTGACCCAAGCACTCAACAGACCGCCGATCCCTACGTGGCCCTCGCTCTTGCCGGCCGGGCTCGGCTCGCCTTCGAGGGGGACAATCACGAGACAGCTGTTGACCTTCTCCTGGAGTCTTTTGAGCGACATTCCGCGTCGGCGGCGACGCTGGACGGACTCACGATTTCTCCTGTCGATACGGCAAAAATGGTAAGAGCAAAACTCGGTGAGCTCGGGAGAAAAGAGCTCAACGATCGGCTTCAGGCCGGTCTTGACAAGCTGGATCCGAGTCAGCTGGAGCTTCCCGCCTACGAGAGGGATGTGCCGGGTCGCCGTGGACGAGGGGGCTGCTAGATTGGGCCGAGAGTTCTTGGCCTTGATGGCCTGCTTTCTTGAAAACACTCGATCCGGGCTAGAAGATTTACTCGGGATGTGCTAGATTTTTAGCATATGGTCCCCGTGTCCCATGATCTTCTGAAAGGAGTCGTCGATGACTCGGCCCTCCCGTCCTCTTGTCCTTGCTCTGGCGAGTCTTGCCACGTTCCTGTTCTTACCCCTGCCTCTCTCGAATCCGGCAAGGGCCCAGATCCCGAACCTTCCAGAGAAGCTGCAAGCCGACTGGGGAGGCACTGAAGCGTGGCCGGCGATCCTTCCGGGAACGGAGAAGTTGCGCCCGATCCAGCCTTACCGCGCGGTCTATGAGAGAGTTTATCGTGCGGGATCCCGCCAGGACCGATACATCTGGTCGGTGGATGATGTCGCCTGGGATGGAGAGTCTGCCCTTGCTGTTCGTCTCGTTGATTCGGGCAATACGAAATGGGCGGATGCTACATCTCGCGTTCATGACCGGTACGTGAGAAAGGACAACCTGGGTCTTCTCTTTGCCCTTTATCCCCAGCCGGGAGGATTTACCGACTACTGGGTGGTTCGTCACGCTCCGCTTTCGTATTCGGGAACGCTTGTGAATGGCAAGGGGGAAGCCACGCAAGTCTCCGCGGAGAAGCCGGTCTTCGAGGAGATTCTTGGTCGTGTCAACCAGCGGAACGAACGGAGTGGGAAAGATCAGCTTGAGCTGGGGGAAGACATGCTCCTGTTCGACGATATGACGGTGGAGCTCGCCCTCGGCGCCATGGATCTGAAGAAGGGCAGCGGGTTCCTTCTGGTTTACCACGACTCCAGAGCGGGTGGTGCTAACGTCCGCATCTTCCGGGTGGCGGAGAGGACGACCTTCAAGGATAAGAAAGGAAAGGCCCATCCGTGCTGGGCGGTAGATTCCCCCACGAATATCCAGAGGGGAGAAGTGCATCGGTACTTCATTACCGATAGGCCTCCCTACTTCATTGGACGGCAGGTGTTGAATCTGCTCACGAAAAAGACCCGGCCGTACATCACCCTCGCGGACTACCAGCTTTTCAAGGGATGACTGGGGGGAGTCGAGGAGGGCTCATGCTTCCTTGGTTGGAGCGGTCCCTCCTCGAAATCTGACCTTGTCACCGGGCCGTTATGGCGTGAAGAGCTCCGGGGAGACTTCTTGATGGACCTTGATCTCTTCGAACTCCTGGACCACGTCTCCGTTCATCGGCGTGTTCACGGTTATTTTGTACGGAAAGCGCAGACCACCAACAACTCTGAAATCTTCAAAAGTCGTTCTGACCGAAACGTCGCCGGTCGGGGCAAGGTGCGTCGTTTCGTTCTTGAGAACGTCTCCGGTGGTCGCGTCCAAATGATACAGGACGTGGGGGGCGTCGCCGTCGATTGTTCGTAGCACAAAGACATCCCGTCCACGCCAGGTCTTCTTGGCGATGACCTCAACCGTTTCGTTTCTCTCGCGCCAGTCCAGGTACTGAAGAAGGGGGTGTCCGTTTCTTGCTTGTTTCAGATACTTACCCTCGTGGACGAGTTTCTGGGAAAAGTAATGAGTGGATGCTCCATCGGCGTTGGCGATTTCGAGGATGGTCCCTTGATCCAGTTTGAGTTCGAAGCGATAGCAATCGGTGCCAGACGAGGTAACGGTTGACTTTCCCTTGAGGCCGGATTGTTCGAGGATGACGTTTCCCTTCATGACCACGCCTCCGATTCCTGCGAGGATCTTCGTGTTTTCTTTGGTCTTGCGCAGCGCCATGATGTCTTCCACGCTGGGCAACTGAGCAGTGCTTTCTGCCACGCGTTTCCCTCTGGCAATCCGGTTGCCGGCCTGCAGGATACGCAATCCTGAGATGCTTCCGTCATCCGCTTCATCGAAGGCGGCGCTCATTTTATTGTTGATTCGGTACGTCCAGCGACCGTCATCTCCCGGTGGCAGCAACTCGAACAAGTCGGCGGGACGTCTTCCAGGGAGCGAGGACTTGTCCAGCGCTAGGCGGTGGTTGTGAAGGATGACATTGATTTCCCCGTTCAGCTCTTTTACATGGTAGGTGCCCACGTATTTCTGGAGTTTCGATTCATCGATTTCGGGCGCAATCGGTACGCCTTTGCGCGGAGCCTCGAAGTCCCAGCCGGATTCGTGCATCCGCATCGCATCGATGATGCCGTCGTTGTTGCGAGTAAAGGAGACGGAGGTCGAATTCGTGATGGCGAAGTACCATTTTCCTTCATCATCCGGGTTGCGCAACTCGATCACACCTCTTCCAAGGTCAAGAGAAGCTCGATTGTTCGTGACCCGGATCTTCAATGTCGTATTGCGGAGACTTCCGAAGTCTGCCAGGTATTCGCCGACGATTTCATCGTATTGCTCTTTTGTCGGCTGAGGTCGAGCAGTGCTTGCCTGGTCCGGATGAACCAGCAATTCGTCAATCCATCTTTCCAGGCCGAGGCCACTGGCTCCTCCGCGTGACTGAGTGAAGTACAGAACGATCAGGTCCTCATCGGGAAAGCCCCAGGCCCAGGTACCGTCTGATCCGCTATGTCCAAAGACCGTTGCCCGGCTGCTCTTTTTGCCATTGGAGTCCACGTACAAGACCGCCATCTGACCGTAGTGGGTCTCCAGGTTCGGAAAACCTGTCGGCGCCTTTGCGTCCGTTCCCATGCCGGTCATTCTGGATGCGGGAGTAAGAGTCCGGGAAACCGCTTCCTCGGAGAGAAGGCGTAAATTGCCTGTAACGCCTTTGTCCAGAAAGAGGGCCAAGAAGCGCGCATAATCCATGGTTGTTCCATAGATCGTCTGGGATCCCCACGCGAATGGGTAGAGGGGCTCGGCGGTCGGAGTCCAGAACTCTGTCCACTCGCCGGGGCGACCAATGTAGCCAGTGGCCAGGCGATTCCATCTTGGATCTTTTTTGTCGAGGGGGACAAAAGAATCCTTCATACCGAGGGGACCGAGAAGGTTTTCCTTCCAGAACGCTTCAAGGGACATTCCTGAGACCGTCTCCACGATAGCCCCAAGTACATCCGTACCAGGGTCGCTATACCAGAATTTGCTGTCGGGAGAGAATTGCGGCCCCCGTTCTCCGATAGCGTTGGCCATCGATTGAAGGTCTTTGTACTGATTGATGGAGGTCAGGACGGTGACAGGCAAGCCGCTACGGTGAGTGAGAAGTTGCTCGATGGTAATGTCTTTTGACTTTTCGTTGTCGAAGCCGGGAAGGTAACGGGAAGCTCGATCGGAAAGCCTCAGTTTTCCCCTGTCGATCAGCATCTGCACGGCGGCTCCCGTGATTGGCTTTGTCATGGATCGAATGTTGAAAATCGAGTTCGGGGTCATCGGGATCTCGCGTTCGCGATCCCGGAGGCCGAAAGCTTTGTGGAGTACGGTCCGCCGATTCTTGATCACGAGTAGCTCGGCGCCGACGATCTGCCCTTCGCTCAGGTAGCCGTCAACGACTTCGGAAAGCTGCAAGAGTGCCTCCGGCGAGAGGCCGGTGGTTTCGGGAGCGGCCGAGGGAAACGGATCGTCTTTGTCCGCGGCCCTGGACCGGTTCGGGATGGCCAGACAACAAAGAGACAGAATGAGAAAGAAAACGGGTGAGAGTCGGTGGGTGGTGTTCAAAGCGACCCTTTCTTCTGTTATTTCTTGAGGAAATGTTCGATGCGGTTCAGTCCAATGTCGTCAGGGCTCTGCTGATGATCTCGCGTAATTCGCGACAGTCTCGGCCGGCCAGGGCGGCGACGTTCAGAGCCTGGAAGGTCGTCGTCAGAAATCGGGCCGAATCTCGAAGTTTCGTGTTGGTCTTGAGGGTTCCTTCTTCTCGTGCGCGTTGAAGTAGCTTGAAAAATGCACGGTCCAGTTCTTCGATCGTCTTTTTGATGCGCGTTCGGATCTCGGGTGTCTGGTCGGTTCCGGAAATGCTGGCTCGCACGATCATGCAACAGCGAAGGGGTTCGTCGGTCGATCCGCGGCGCTGGGCGACACTGAGGAAGAAATCTTCCAGGATTTCCAAGGCGGGGCCATCGGCTTCCAATCTCTCAATCACTCGGACCCGTAGGTCTCGGACGTAGCTGTCCATGGCCTCCGCGTAAAGCTCCTCCTTGCTGCCGAACGTGGCGTAGAGGCTTGATCGTCCGATGCCCATGCGCGAGACGAGGACGCCGGTTGAGGTTGCCTCGTATCCAAGCTCCCAAAATGTCTCCATGGCCAGGTGAAGAGCCTTGTTGCGGTCGAATTCTCTTGGTCTTGCCATCGGATCTCCTGGTTTGGAGGGAGATACGAGGTTTTGGACCAAAAGGTCCAGAATTAAGAAAAAACGGTGAAAATGGGGGGGGTCGCAAGGAGAGCAGCTTGCGTGGAAAGGCTTGGAGTGGTGGTCGTTCGATTGACTACGGAGGAGATGCGAGTGAACTACCGTGAATCCGAATGGACCATTGAGACCGATCCAGAACAAGCTCCTCGGGGATGGATCCTGATTCGACGGTCATCTCGACATGACGTAGAAAAGACGCCACTTCTTCGCCCTGATCAGGGGGGGAATAGAACCAGGTTCTGCTCTTATGATGGAGCTGGAAGATCCATACGACAAGGCAAAGGCTCAGGCCAACTCGAATTGTCTTTTTGACTCGTGTGTTGCCTAGCAGCGTGATGATCGGCAACGAGAGGATTGTCAGTACCAGGTTTTGTTGCACGTAGAAGTATCGCTGTTCCCAGATTTCATTCGGTCTGGGAGTCAGGGGGCGAGACAACGTGGAACCGAGGGTCAGCGCCAGGATCAGATAGACTGCGCACCCGAGGCAGTACCATTGCGCTCTTTGGAGGCGCTGTCTGTTTCTGATGAGCCACCAGCAGACGAGCACTGCGAGTGCGATGCAGATCGCATCGACGATTCCTCCGAAACCATTCATCTGCAACAGTGAAGAATACCGGGTCCCGAGGATCCCTTCTGAAAGGACTCGGCTCGAGAGGTACCCGGTTGCATGTCTGATTGCGGAAGCGACCTCGACCTGGGCTCCCTGGCCCCACGAGATGCCAAAGAAAAGATAGCTGATCACCATGAGGATGATCCCGGCGTGGAAGGACCGGCTGCCTGAATTTCTGCGACTCTGAAAGAGGTGGAACCCGTGGATGGGAATCAGGACGACACAGAGAGGATGGGACCAGATGATCAAGGATTGGATCAGGAACTGAAGAGATCGGGTCAGGCGTCCGCGGGGTAAGGGAGCGATTCCAAGAAGAAGCGAGATCCAGAGCAAGTTCCAGAAGGAATAGGTAGTGGAGCTGTCCAGCGCGAAATTTCCCACGGGATAGGAGGCGAGGAGAAGAACGATCCAAGCGCGGGTCCTGTCGTGTGGAACGACGAAGCGAAAACGGCGAAGGTAGAAGAGGGACCTTGCGGCCGCGGCAACCCCGAGACTGTACGCGGCCATGATTCCCGGAGTGGCAGTCGGGGAGAAGAAGGTTGATACGTATCCAACCAGATTGGGCACGAGCGAAATGTATCCGCTATAGAACCGGAAGACCCCGGCGGGGCCACGGTTGTTCGTGTAGAAGGCAAACATCTCCCGTCCATCTTCTTTGAAGAGTGGAGGATAGTAGAAGGCTTCCCAGCTCCTCAGAAGAATCAAGGAAGCCGCAATGGCAAGGAGAAGAAAGTGCTTCTGCTGGTAGTCGATGGGGGGGAAGTGTCTAGCGATTCTTGGAAGCAAGGGGGTTTCACTTGTTCTGAAGACGGGATCGACCGATTTGTAGACCTCGGTTCTTCTATCGGCATCTTGATGATTCCTGCATGAATTGAGGATCGAGTCCTTCTGGACCTCTCAGAATGGGCAGAATCGCCTGAACAGCGCGTATTTATGGGTTCTTACAAACTTCCAACAACTTTTGCCGCGCCTGAAATCCCTGGAATGGGTTCAATTGGGGTGTTGGGACTGGCCTTGGTTGGGTCCGTCCTCCTGTTATTGAAGGACCAAACATCAAGGAGCACCTCATGAAGTCCACTCTTTTGCTAACGTCCAATCTCGCGATCTTCCTTCTTTCCCTGGGTGCTTCTCCCGCTTTTGCGGGCGGCGATCCTGATCCTGCGAAAGTGGCAGCTCGCTGCACCGCACGAATCACTCAGATCGGTGAAGTTGCCTCCGCTCGAATCAGTGAAGGTTGTGACGCGGTGGTAGCCAGAATCGAGGAGGCGCTGGGAAATGGGGATGTTGAAGGAGCTCGCGATGCAGCGCGTCGCGGCATCAGGCGACTTCGTCGAGCGGCTGCCAATGCCGGAGACGAGATCGCAGAGACGACACGGCGCTGTGTACGAGTCCTGCGAAGGCTTGGAGCGGAAGAGTCTGTGATCCAGGGAGTGCTGAGCTCTGCCCGTGAAGCTCAGGGCGCTATTGAATCTTCAGTCCGCGCATGCGTCGCGGCAATTCAAGCCGCGCTGGGTAGCGGCCGGGAGTAGTCTCTACTCCTTGTACAGCTGGGGCGGGAGAGTTTTCCTTTCTCGCCCCCAGCTGGACAGTTCTCTCCCGGGGCGCCTGAGGGGGCGCCCCCGAATCATGCTCAGGGCTGGCAGCCCACACGATTCTCCGAAGACCTCCAGACCTCTATTCATTAACGAGATTGGGCCTGAGGGTCCGCCATGTTTTTCGAATAAAAATCAGGAGGCCGTGAGGCTTTCGGGCGATCGGTATTTCTTGTAGTTCTTTCCCCTCGACCTTCGCACAATCCTCCCTATACTGTCACATGGGTTCATGGAGAGCCCGGCACGTGAATTTATTCGTGTTCGTTTTCGCGTCGCCTGGAGAATTCAAGATAGGAAGGAGATACTTGTGACAATTAACTACATTCCGAATGATCCTCTTGCGGTGGGCGACCTTCCCATGGTTCGCAAGAAGCCCCGCCCGGATCGGCCGGCGAATCGTGCCGGTTACATCTATAGTCAAACCCAGCCCGAGGGGATCTATGGCGTCGGGACTCCGGGCTTCCTCTTCTGGCAATGTCGAGAAGCGGCGCTGCAGGCTGTCCGGAACTGGGAGGCACTCATTGGCGGCAATTTCAACTCCTGGATATCGAACAAGAAGAAGTTGCGGTTGCGGCAGAATGCGGGGAACGATCTTAACGCCTACTACGATCGATCAAGCTTGAGCTTCTTCGAATTCACAACTGGATCAAAGACCACATACTCGGGCGCAAGCTCGGATGTCGTCTTTCATGAAGCAGGGCACGCGTTGCTCGATCAGATACGGCCGGATCTTTGGTCGAGTTTCTATGCTGAGGTCGGTGCCTTTCACGAGGCCTTCGGGGATTGTTTTGCGGTCTTGAGTGGGCTGTCGACAAGCAAGGCACGACAGACGGTGCTTGCAAATTCGCCGAGTCTGAGCTCGATGAACTTTCTGGAGGCGACGGCTGAAGATCTTTCTGACGGAGTGCGCCGGGAGCTCGGCGCCCAGCACCCGGCTGCCGCTCCTCGGCATGCTTTTAACAGCTTCCAGTGGCAGCTTCCCGGGACCCTCCCGTCATTCGGGCCCCCGTCTCAGCTGACCTCGGAGGTTCATAGTTTTGCCCGTGTCTTCACAGGCTGTCTCTGGGATACGCTCGCCAATGTCTATGCGAGTCAGCTGAACCCCGGTCAGGTGGCCCTGAAGAAGGCGGGTACGATCGTTGGGAAACTCCTCGTCGCCGGAGCCCAGGCGGCTCCCGATGAGCCTCGTTTCTTCCGGGCGGTCGGCAGATCCATGATCCTCGCCGATCAACAATTAAATGGAGGCAAGCATCACCTCCAGATTCGAGACGGATTTGCTGCCCACAATATCTCTCTTGGAAGCTCGGCGATGTTAGCACCGACTGCCATGCTTGCGGGCGCCGCGCCAAAGCTGGCCAAGGCGACGTCGATTCTCTCGCCTACCACGAAGAGGGATTTGCTCGAAAGGATTGGTGCCAAGGGAGGGAAGCTGACCATCAAGAAGTTGCTTGTTGCCGGAAAGAAGGTTGCGCAAGCGATTCATCACCGAGAGATCAAGCTGTCCCAATTCGACAGCAGGTTGAAGGGGGTTGTGGCGATGGCAGCTGAACCGATTCTGGTTGGCGCAGAATCCAACCGTTCCGCTATTCTTGGGGCGCTCCCTCAGGCGGCGGCCACGATGGATGAGGTCGCTTGTTTTGTTCACATGCTTCTTGATCATGACTGTATCGCCTTCAAGAAAGCGACTTCCGCGGTAGCCACAGCGGCGAGCGCCCCTGGACTTCCGACCCACGCGATCAAGAAAAGGGGGAGCAAGAAGGTGTTGACGAGGATGCGAATTGCTTGTCGAGGGGGTCGGTGTGCTTCTCACGGCCGATGAGGCAGCCCATGTGTCTCCTCGGATTGAATTCTACCTGAAGCAAAGGCGCGAGAGGTAGCGTCGGCCGTCTTCTTGAATCTCGATCTTGTGGGTTGCGCCCGGCTTCTTCTGATTGGGGTCAAGCAGGATCTGGTCCCGCTCAAGTAGTGTTCCGAGGAAGCCTTCGACTTCCGCGAAGGCTTCCTCCTCGGGTCGATCCCAGGTTACGCTGTCAATCGACCCTCTCGACGACAGTTGAACTCGGGCCGAAACGGGAAACGGGACGTAAATCCCATCCAGCTGTCCGAGGCCCGGATTGATGACGGGATAATGGTACTTCGCTCGAAGAGCGATCACTTTGCCGTCGGAAGGGATGGTGTCTGTATCGAGTCGTGCTTGTTCGTTGTTTCCAAGGTGATTCGTCTGGAGGTAGGTTTCCTCTAGCCCATAATTTACCGATAACGCAAGAGCAAGACTTGCCGCCAGGCAGTCATCAGAATCGTCTTCGAGAAGATTTCTCATCAAGAGAGGTGCTTGCGACCAGTCTCGAAAGCTGGGCTCGTCATTTGGGACCTCGTCTTCTTGGAGGAAAAGAACCCCAATTCCTTGAGATCGAGCGGACGTGGCGTGATCGCGGTTCCCGGTCACTAGAAGAGTCTCGGCCGGCGAGGCTTCCCGATCACTCAGGGGCGTTTCTGCTTCAGGAATGAGATGCCCAAGACCGTGTTTCTTGAGTGCGTCCACGAGCTCCGGCGGTATCTCCGTGTCCCTCCAGGATTCGTGAAGGGCTTGGTTGTTTGGGAGGATCTTTGCGACTTTAATGGTGACCTGGCTGTTCACCTTCCCCATACACCCAAGCGCCTCAGGCACGGAGGGAAGGAGGGTCTGGCCGGTGAGAAGCGTATCCTGCGAGTCGACCAGAAGGAGACGGATCATGGGATCTTCCTCGGAGAGATGGGGCTCACGGTGGAAAAAGGTCCGGGTGTGCTTATCGCTTCTTGCCAGAGTCTCCCACGAGGCCCGAGTCAAACCAAGTCAATTCGACGACGGCTTTGGGTCCCGTTTGCGAATCCAAGTGGTCGCCGAATTCCCCAGCCCCTGGTCGTAGGTTGGCTCCCATCCTTTTTCTTACCAATTCAATGGTGATAAGGTTCCATCTTATCAGTCTTTAGGCACAAGTGTTGCTCTTGTAGGGTATTGTGATTATTCGCAATGATTTGATGTTGATGATGTGAAGTCTTTGGGAAGCAAGTAGTTACTGAAGAATGTCGTGTGGGTTGAAACCAGACCAGGTCGAGATTCTGCGAATGAAAGGTGACAAAACTCAACGTGAAGTGCTGCAAGGGACAGCCAGAGCACTTGACGATTTCAAACGGAGTGGAGACCCGAATGATGATTGGCGGGGAGACGGATGAATCTCCCCGGATTGAGAGACCTCGCTGACGTCTTTTGAGACGAACGCGATAACTGTCCCTATAGAGGAGACGTGTGATGAAGAAACTAATATTTGGATTTGTCGTTGTCATGAGCGCTGTTGGTGGAGCATTGTCCCAGCCCCTTCATAATCAGCCGGGAAGTGTTCTGATCTATCCGCTCTTTGATTCGCAACCGACTTCGGCAACCGTGATCAATGTTACGAATACGAATGAAGATCGTGGCGATTGTGGGAACGGGTTTCGCTCCGGCGACATCCGCCTTCACTATGTCTACTTTGGCAAACAGGCGGATGATTCGTCAGCTTGCCAGGAGTACGATCGGTTCGAGTTTCTCACTCCCAGTGACACGCTCACTTTGCTGGCGAGCGATCACAACCCGGAGGGAGAGGTCGGATTCGTGACTGTCCAGGCTCTTGACCCCGAGACCACCGACTACATCGATTTTGACTTTCTGATCGGCTCTTCCTATGTGGCCAACTCGGCCATCGACATCATGTGGTCCTACACTCCCTATTCTTTTCTCGGAATCAACACATCCGGTACGGATGAATGTCTTCGAGGCATTATTTCGCCTGCTACTTTTGGTTTTAACTTTGATGGTGTTGATTACAGTACTTTCCCGGACAGGCTCATCGTCGATAGTTTCTTCGAAGAGAACCAGGGAATTTTTGAAAACCGCCTGACCCTCATGTCGACGTCAGGTCGAGATTTCATCAACGAGATCTCGGTTCTGATCTGGAACAATCAGGAAGACCGGTTCAGTCGAACGTTCAAGTTCGTTTGTCACACGACCGTCTCCATTTCGGACATCAGTTCCGTTGCCAAGGATCTTGGCGGTGACCCTGGCGAGTTCAACCAGGAAACCGGGTGGATGAGTCTTGATGGCCGCGCTGTTCTGAATCAATTCGGAAACGACGCAGGAATCGGTGAACCGGCGATTCTTGGTGTGTTCGTCCAGATTGTACGGTCGGACTTTACGGCAGGACACGCTCTACATTATGAGGGCAGCATGGCAACGACGCTCTTCCTGTGATCGGACCTCTCAAGCTTTCTCAAGTGCTGGCCCCTTGGGGTCGGCACCCGATCACTTTTTCAGCGAGCTCGCAGCTTGTCTTTGGCTCTCTCTGACAGACCGAGTTTTGGGAGCTCCTTTTCCAGCTGATCAGATGACCCATGACCGGCGAGATAACCATTGACTCTTGTCACAGCGGTTGAGTCAACGAAATCCTTGAGCTGAGGGAACAGCTTCTGGTATTCGTCGAGGATGGCCTTGTTCCGCCGGAGTTGCCATTTCTGGTGGTAATCCTCGGCGCGGTAAAACCTGGCGGCGGGAACAATCTCGGTCTTGATGGGGCGTCCGCGTTTTATTTCTTCTTCGAGCTGAGTCGAGCGAGCAAGCTCTTCCTGTCGATCGCCATGAGGAAAGATTGCCGAGCGATACTGGACGCTCCAGGGTTGAGCGCAAGGGTTGTGGCTTGACCAAAAAACGCGCAGAAGGTCAGTGTAAGAGAGTCGCGAAGGGTCAAAATCAATCTGAATTGCTTCGCTATGATCTCCCATGGATTGGTAGGTGGGATCTTGCGTGGTCCCGCCGGTGTATCCCACGCGAGTTCTGACCACTCCGAGTAGACCCCCAAACTGGGAGTCGGGTCCCCAGAATCAGCCCAGAGCAAAGGTTGCGGTCTCGATGTCGGATGGGATCTGTTGATCCAGTTCGGGAAGCCTGCTTGATACGGTCTCATCCACGGTCTTCATGCGGATCTCCTTGGGGCTGGACTCGACACGGGCATGGTTCCTGACGCCGAAGCATCCCTGTCCTGACAGGCAAAGGCTGAAAAGAGCGCAAAGGGTCACGAGCCCGGAGCCTGGCAGGATGAGAACCCATATATTGTTGTGCACAGAATTCAACTCAACCCTTTCTCTTCTTGACTCGTCTTCGACTTGAAACTACTGAGATCTGCTTCTGCTTGAATGGTGATCCATCCTGAATGTAGCTGGATATCTGGGGTGTAGCAACGAAGTTCTGAATGAAGGGGCCTGCAGCAGTCCGTTGATAAAGTGCTTTTCGTCAAGGGCGAGTCATTTCGGCTCAGATCAAGGAGCCGGAATGGACTCGAATTTGTTGATTCTTGTGCTTTTCGGCGACGCAGAGCTGGGTCGAAAGGGCTGTCCTCGGCGGAA
>JAJDCM010000246.1 GCA_029260825.1 Planctomycetota bacterium
TTCCGCCGAGGACAGCCCTTTCGACCCAGCTCTGCGTCGCCGAAAAGCACAAGAATCAACAAATTCGAGTCCATTCCGGCTCCTTGATCTGAGCCGAAATGACTCGCCCTTGACGAAAAGCACTTTATCAACGGACTGCTAGCCCGAATCATGCGGGCTAAGTGTGCTCTTCGCAGGTTGCGAGAAGGAAGGGATGAAATGGCGATTGTTACTCCTTGCGTGGATCGTTACATTCACGACAGACTTCCCGAACGGGATTCTCTTCTCACGGAAATGGAAGACCGGGCCCGGGAAAATGACTTTCCCATTATCGGACCCCAGGTGGGACGATTGCTCGCCATCTTGGCGGGTAGCCTCAAGGCCAGACGTGTCTTCGAGCTGGGATCAGGTTTTGGTTATTCCGCGCTCTGGATGTGCCGGGCCATGGGGCCGGAGGGACGCATTATCTGCACGGAAGGAAGTCAAGAGAACGCTGAGCTGGCAAGGGATAGCTTTCGCCGGGCAGGCCTTGAGGATCAATTGACCTTCCACGTTGGAGATGCCTGTGAGATCTTGACCGGCACGGAAGGGCTCTTCGACATCATCCTCAATGATATTGATAAGTGGGAATATCCCCGAGCGTTTGATCTTGCGCTCCCTCGACTGCGGACCGGTGGGTTGTTGATCACCGACAACGTCCTTTGGGGAGGTGCGGTTCTCAAGGGAGATCCGGACCGTGATACTCAAGGGATTCTTGACTACACCCGGAAGGCGATGACGGATCCGCGCGTCTTTTCCACGATCTTGCCCATTCGAGACGGGCTTGGTCTTTCCTGGAAGATCGGGTGAGTGCTACTCAAAACCCTTCGGGTCATGTTGCCAATCTTGAACAATGAGCACGGGGTTTTTTCTGGCAACCGCGAGTGCACCCCGGAAACCTTCTCCCGCGTCAAGATCAGCCATTGTCCAGCGGTCAGACTCGGCCGGGTCCCATTCCACGCTTCGAAGGCGACATGGGTGGTCTTTTCCGAACGATACCTCAAATCTGGAAAGAGGAAGGGAGAGGCCGCCTCCGCAGGCTTTGATGTAGGCCTCCTTCCGTGTCCAGATCTCGAAGAAGGCGGGGACCCTTTCGGGAGCGGATAGTTCGAGCCACCGAACCACCTCGCCCGGGGCGAAGAACCTCCGTGCGATTGCTTCCAGGTCCCGGTCGTCTCGGATGTACTCCAGATCAACTCCCAGCTCCGCCCCCCAGCTGAAGGCATAAATCCCCCGATGGGCGGAATGAGCAAGATTGAACCGTAGCTTGGAGGCGTGAGGTCCATGGTCCGTATCCGGGCACAAGAAGGGTTTTCCCTTGGCGCCGTACTGAAATTGAATCGTGTCCGGAGCTGTCTTCAAATAGCGGGCGAGAAGAAGTCGGAGGAGGCTTCTTGCCACCTTGAACCGGTGTCGGTGCTTCTCGAAATGAAATCGGTTTCCCCGTGCCTGTTCGTCGGGAGACAGGGAGCTTGTGAAGTCGTCGAGATTCGAAATAGGTTGTTCAAGATCAGCCCGAAAGAGGTGGACTTCCGAGCCGTCCATCTTCAAAGGAATAGCTCCGCGATTTGCACCGCGTTTAACGCCGCTCCTTTTCTCAGTTGATCTCCCGAAAGAAGAAGGCAGAGCCCTGACTTGTGACTCAGGTCTTTTCGAATGCGCCCGACGAGGACATCGTCCCCGTGCGAGGCAGCCAGAGGCGTGGGAAAGCGGTTCTCCTTCGGGTCATCGATGACCTGCACACCGGGTGCGTCCCCAAGAATCTCCCGGGCTCGTTCTGGACTGAGCGGGCGTTCAAGTTCCAGGGTGACGCTTTCAGTGTGGGCTCTTTTCACCGGAACCCGAACGCAGGTCGCGCTGATTCCGATGTCTGGATTGTTCCAGATCTTTCGGGTTTCCCACACCATCTTCATTTCTTCGATGTTGTAGCCCTCTTCACCGATCTTTGAATCGTGACTGAAAACGTTGAAGGCACAGGGTTCATTGAAGACCACCGGGCTTGGTGATTCTCCGGCGAGAACTTGCCGGGACTGTTCGGTCAATTCCTCGAGCGCTTTTGCCCCGGCACCGCTTGCTGCCTGATAGGTAGAAACCACCATCCGTGTCACCGTCGCCTCTCGGTGGAGCGGGGTCACCGCCACCAGAAGAACAATGGTTGAGCAATTGGGGTTGGCGATGATCGCTCCCGGTTTTTTTCCCTGACGAACCTCATCGAGCGCCTCCGGATTCACTTCGGGGATGATGAGAGGAATACCGTCGGTCTGGCGAAAAGCGGAGCTGTTGTCAACGACGATCGTTCCGCCGTCGGCGGCGATGGGAGCATACTGTTTGCTGATGGCGCCCCCAGCGCTGAAGAATGCGAGATCGACTCCCTGAAAGCTCGTTTCGGTAAGAGCTTCCACCACGTGTTTCTCACCGCGAAAGAGGAGTTCCGATCCGGCGCTTCGTGGACTTGAGAGGAGACGCAAGCTTCGCATGGGAAAGTTTCGCTCCTCGAGGATTTCGAGGAACTCTTTTCCCACGGCGCCGGTTGCTCCAACAATGGAAACGTGTGGGGGTATTTTCACCGCTAGAGTCCTAGTGATTTGATGAGGCGTGACAGGTTTGGTTGACGAAGTCCCAGCATCTTTGCCGCCTGGGTTTGGTTTCCTCCGGAGACGTTCAACGCCGCCCTGATTCGGATACGTTTAAATTCGTCAACAGCCTCGGTCAGACTTGAGCCCGGATCGATTCCCTCCATGGGATCGCTTTTTCGGGTGGGAGGCCCTTCTCCTCGAATGTCCGGGGGGAGATTGGCCGGGGCGACGATGGGAGCGGCGGTGAGCACCACGGCTCTTTCCATCGCATTTTGCAGCTCTCGAACGTTGCCGGGCCAGCGGTAGCTCTGAATGAGGGCAATCGTCTCGGTTTCGAGGGATAACTGAGCCCGATTCATTTCCTTGCAGTATCTCTCGAGGAAATGAAGCGCCAGGGTAATGATGTCTTTCCCACGATCTCGGAGCGGGGGAAGGGGAATGGAAACGACGTTCAGACGGAAGTATAAATCCTCCCGGAAGGTTCCGTCTTCGCACGATTGTTTCAGGTTCTGATTCGTCGCCGCGATGATGCGGCAATCGGCGCGAATGTCCTGGACTCCCCCGACGCGCTGGAATTCTTTTTCTTGAAGGACTCGAAGGAGCTTTGCCTGTAGCTGGGCAGGGAGCTCTCCGATTTCGTCGAGGAACAGGGTTCCCTGGCCGGCGATCTCGAATCGGCCTTTCTTTCGACCGATGGCTCCGGTGAAGGCGCCTTTTTCATGACCGAAGAGTTCGCTTTCAAGGAGATCGGCAGCGAGGGCGGCGCAGTTAACGGCAACAAAAGGATGATCACGTCGTTCGCTCCAGTGATGGATGGCGCGTGCTACCACTTCTTTTCCGGTGCCGCTCTCCCCCAGAAGGAGAATTGTGGACGGGGCTCGGGCCGCCATTTCGGCCACCGAGAGAGCCTCCTTCATGGCCGGGCTATCTCCCGCGACGAGGCGGTACCGATCCTGAACGGTTTCGTGGAGAACGGCGTGAGACTGCTTGACCGCGGTGATTTCGTGGGCTCTGTCCAGGACCACCTTGACGAGTTCTGCAAAAGCAGTGAGCGCCTCGAGGTCGTCATCGGAGAAGCCACCCGGCCGTCGTGTGTTCATGGCTTGCAGCACGGCTACCGTGGCGTTGTCACGAATGATGGGGACGGTGAGAAGGGAGCGGGTCGTGTATCCAGATTTTCGGTCAACCCCGCCAAAGAAACGGGGATCATTCATAACGTCGTTGCAAACCACGCCTTCTCCGTGGCTTGCGACCCATCCGGCGATTCCCTGGTCAAGGCGAACGGTGAACTCGTCGGTCTTTGCCGTGCCTTCCATCTTGGAGAAGGTGATCTGCTTTTTCTTCCGATCGACGAGTCCGAGGCTGCATGCCTCGGTTTCAAATAGCCGGGCCGCCGATGCGAGGATCGATCCCACCAGCTTTTCCGGGTCGGCGGTCTGCACCAGCGGAAGCAGGCTGTGAATGAGATCGTCGAGTCGAGTTTGACGTGACCGAGATGTGGGGTCTGAAGGATTCACGGTGATAATCTTATTCTTCGTTTCCTTTCCCGTCGACCTTCCTCAAGGAGAGAGCCCAGGTACGGGAGGTCTCGAGCCAGGACGAGACCGATCGCTTCACCAGTGTAGGTCCGGAAGATCCTGCCTGCTAGAAAAGTTCGATCCGGAGACCCGCGGTTGCAGCAAAGCCGCCAGGGGCTTCAGGATCACGAACAAACCACTGAGCAAAGAGTTCACTTCCGATGAGGTCCGGGCTGTTGGGAATCGCCGCTTTGAAGGTGGCAAACCCGGTACCCGGGCCAGCGCCGGTCAGTTTCAGGGTCCGTCGAAACTGTTCCTGGTCCAGGTCTACGTGAAGGGGAATTCCACCGAGGATCTGATCGTCAATCCCGGAGGAGATGACGAGAATCGCGGGTGCGCCGGCGAGTCCTCGATGGATTCCTAGCTTGAAGTCGGGATTCGCGATGGATGGGGGAGATGCGGCGATAAACCGGGGCTCCATGTTGCCGGAGCCCGTTGAGCCTGTCCCGTAGAGCTCGAGCTTGGTTGCGGGGATTTCACTGTGAAGGGTCGGGCGATCAAAGGGCGGCAAGCGATGTTGCACTCGAGGGTCCGTCAGCCCGGTCTCGATGAAGTCGATGATCTTGGCCTGTTCGACGAGCGAAAGACCAAGGGGCTTCATGAGCCCATCCTGGTTTTCCGTGAAGTCGCCGCCTCGATTGTAGAACTTCAAAATGTCCCGCAAGGAAGTGAACTGCCCGTTGTGCATGTAGTTTTTGCGCAGCCCGACGTTGCGCAGGGTTGAGGTCTTGAACTTTCCTCGATCGAGGGGGTCCAGGGTCACGGCTTCGAATCCGATGTCTTCGAATGCGGGACGTAACCCGGTGTTGTGAAAAATCTGATCGGAGAAGATCTCGCCCACATGACAGAAATGACAGAGGGCTCGAGTATTAAAAAGCGTGAGTCCTTCTTGTTGAGACCGGGTCAGCGCACTTGCATCGCCGCGCATGAAGTCATCCCAGGGCGTTTGATCGGGGACGAGGCTTCGTTGATAAGAAGCCAGTGCGAATGCGATGTTCACGGGGGTTGGAGTCGGATCCCCGAAGGCTCGTTGGAAGAGATCCGAATAGGTCGGGTCGATGGCCAGGGCATCGACGATGTCGGGGGTGAGATCGCTTGCGAGCTTGAGAGGAATGATGTTTTCTAGCTTGGCAAGGACTTCCGGCCAATCCCGCCCCTCGTGTCCCATTTCCACCGGCGAGAGGATCGGGTCGAGTGCTTGGCTTTCCAGGGCCGCCGCCCCCTCGAGGCTTACCTCTTGCGTCAGGGGGTCGAGAAACTGATTGGCCGCCCGACCATCCCAGAACAAAGTCGTGAAATACTGGGAGCTGATAAACGGTGGAGAATTCCTGGGAGTGATCTGGGGTTGGAATCCTCTCAGCGAATGTTGAGAATAATTGTTCCCGGAATCAGAGGTTCGAATTCCGGGTGATCCGAATCCGTCGTCATCGGTGAACAGAGTGTTGTCGAATCCGGCGGTTCGAGTGTTGCGAAGATCGGCCCCACCGATTTCGGGGAGATGACAGGTACCACAAGCTACTGTGTTGTCGCTCGAGAGTTGCTCATCCCAGAAGAGAATCTTGCCAAGGATGGTCTTCTCCGGGGTCAGAGGATTGCCGTCAGGAACGGGTGGATCGCCGAGCTGGGCCCAGGCGGGAGCTGAGCCGACGACAAGGATGAGAAGAACGGTTGGCCAGAATCGTTGCACTCGTCTCAAGGTCAGGGCAAGGCTGCCGGCAGTGCCAAACATGCACTAAATCTCCTAGGGGGTTCTCTCTCAAGGGTTTGCGTCAATAAATAACCTCACTATCATACCGCAAACGAGGGGCCCATGGTGGATTTTGGGGAAAATTGACGGGTGATGGAGTGAGTTCTCGCCAAACTCGTGAATCACACCACTGTACCAGTCAATGACTCGCGAAAGACTTTCTCCAGATGAGTGCTTGTGTCGGCCAGGTTGAAGTTCTTGCAAATGATCTCTCGTCCCGCCAGGCCGGCTTTCTTGCGCAGGGTGGGGTTTTCGAGAAGAGCTTTGATCTTTTCCGACAGAGCTCCTGGACTTCCTGAGGGATAAAGAGACTCCGGAAGATCCCGAGAGAATAGATCCCGGAGCGATGGGAGATCCGAGGTCACGACAGGAGTTTCGAGAGCCAGTGCCTCGAGGATGACGTCGGGAATGCTGTCCTCTTTTCCATCGCTTCCTCCGGTGGAAGGGGCGATCACGATAGATGCTTCGAGGTATCGCCCTCGGAGCTCAAGGTGGCTCATCCAGGGTCTCAACTTGACTCGCTTTTCGAGGCCGGCTTCCTTGATGGATCTTTCTAGCCGTGCCTTCTCGGGTCCATCGCCGATGATTTCGCAGCAAAAGGAGATCCCGTCGGTCTGGAGTTTGGAACAGGCATCAACGAGCCGTGAAAACCCCTTCTCTTGAACAAAGCGCCCGGCGGCAAGAAGAAGTGGAGGGGAAATCCTGGACCGGGTGCACGGGTCTCGATGATTCCAGGCATCAAGGTCCAGGCCATGAGGTGTGTGATGGACCTTCTTTGCGATCAACGCCGTGGATCGGTCCCGAACAAGTTGGGTGGTCGTTTTTGAGCCGGTCAAGATGTGTTGGGCAAGTTCCATTTTCGTTTCCAGGCCGGTTGGATGGCGGAAAAGGTCTTTTGACCGGGACGAGAATCCCCAGGGAACGAGAAGAAGATCGGAGAGGAGAAGAGCGAGGGTTGCGGGAGCCCGAGCGGAGTGAGCGTGAAAAAGGTCGGGCTTCCAGTAGCGGATCCGATTGGCAAAGTGCCAGGAGAGAAAAAGAAGGCGCAGGGCCTCCAAGTGTTTCTTCTTGAGGCCTTCTTGCTTCCCGATGCCTAGAGTTGCGGCAACAAGGTTTCGGGTCTTCCTGGGGTGGAGAAAACAGGAGAGCAAGACGCCAGGCCATCGTCGTGGAGAAAGAAAAGAGGGACGGCGGATGAGCTCGACCGACGGCCAGGTCAAGAGGAGAGGGTCTGGTTTGTTTTCCCCCATATCGATGACGGTGATCTTGAATCCCCGGCGGGAGAGGCCTTCGATTTCACGATGGATGAACGGCTCCGATCGGCCTGGAAATGCAGGAAGGACGTAGGCGATTCGAGGACGTTTGGGTTGGCTCAAACTCATGCATCATCCGGGCTAGCTCTATTGTCTAGCAGCCCGTTGACAAAGTCAGATTCCGTCGAGGACAGCCCTTTCCGCCCAGCTCTGCGTCGCCGAAAAGCACAAGAATCCATCAATTCGAGTCCGTTCCGGCTCCTTGATCTGAACCGAAATGACTTGCCCTCGGCAGA